>CAMWUD010000001.1 GCA_947177365.1 uncultured Porphyromonadaceae bacterium
GTAACTATTCAACTATGTTAAATCGCTGTCAAACATCGTCTTGTAGGGACGCACCCCGGTGCGTCCGGCCGGCGGCTGTCCCAAATCTTGTTGCTGCGGACGCACCGGGGTGCGTCCCTGCATTGATAATGAGCAACTTACAAAAACAAGATAGGTGAATAGTTACACTTTCTACTCTTGGACAACAAATTTCCATGGTTCACGTTATAGAATAGAAAACATGTTTTAACTAACCCTTCAGTTTATGAAAAAATTATTTGCAGAGGGCATCGGAACAATGTTTCTGGTGATTCTCGCCTGCGGTTCCGCCGTACTGGCCGGACCACAGATCGGCGTCCTCGGTATCGGCCTGTGTTTCGGTCTGGTACTCTTGTGTCTGTGTTATGCCATCGGCGGTATTTCCGGCTGTCATGTAAATCCGGCGGTGTCGTTCGCCATGTGGCTCAGCGGCAGAATGAAAGCCGGTGAAATGTGCGGTTATATCGTAGCCCAGCTCATCGGCGCCACTATCGGCGCAGGCTTCCTCTACTGCCTTACCCGCATGGGTGTCGGCTACAGCTATGGAGGCACAACCGAGGCATCGGGCAGCTTCCTGGCCACCAACGTGCTGCAGCCCGGCGCAACTCCCATGATGGCACTCCTCACCGAAGGCCTGCTTACATTCTTCTTTGTCCTCACTGTTCTCGGCGCCACTGACGCCCGTACGTCGTTCACCAAATTCGGCGGCCTCGCCATCGGTATCGGCCTTGGTCTGGTCAATATCGTAGGCATACCTGTCGACAACTGCTCTGTCAATCCGGCCCGTTCGTTCGGTCCTGCAGTGTTCGACCCCACCGCATGGGGCGACTTCTGGATTATGCTTGTCGGTCCGGCTATCGGCGCCATTCTCGCAGCTCTGGCATGGCGTGTGCTCGCACCCTCGAAAGCATCGGTAGAGTAGTGGCGGACTCCATCTCAGATATACCCGGCCCGTGGATTTGCAAATGTAAATCCACGGGCTGTTTCTTGGGCTGGCATTGGCTGTTGCACATAAATTTATATAAAATTCGATTTGGTGTTGCAAATTATTGACAGAATTTCACTAACTTTACACTCTAAAATATACGTCAGCCAAGATAAAGCAGCAACAATCTATGGATCAAGAAGTTTATCACATTCCGGCTCTACTGCCCCAGACCCTCGACGCTTTAGCGATAAAGCCCGGGGGCCGCTATGTCGACGCCACCTACGGCGGCGGCGGACATTCGCGCGCCATACTCGACCGGCTCGGGCCGGACGGGCAGCTGTTCTCGTTCGACCAGGACAGCGACGCCCTTGAGCGCGCCACACCTCTGCCGGGTCTGACACTTGTCCATGGCAACTTCCGCTATTTGAGCAACTTTCTCCGCTACTACAAGGCTTTGCCGGTCGACGGAATACTCGCCGACCTCGGAGTGTCGTTCCATCACTTCGACGACGGCGCACGGGGATTCTCCTTCCGCTCCGACGGTCCGCTGGACATGCGCATGAACCGCAGCGCGCGCCTGACCGCCGCCGAGGTGCTGAACAGCTATACCCCCGAACGTCTGGCCGACATATTCTACCTCTACGGCGAACTGCGTCAGTCGCGTCGGCTCGCATCCGCCATAGTGAAGGCCCGCGAGACAGCTCCGCTGCACACGATAGCCGGCTTGCTCGAAGCGGTCCGGCCCCTGGTGAATCCCAGGCAGGAGAAAAAAGAGCTCGCCCAGATATTCCAGGCTCTGCGCATCGAGGTCAATGGAGAACTGTCGGCGCTGTGCGCCTTTCTGGAGCAGGCAGCCGAAGCCCTGCGTCCCGGCGGACGTCTGGCCATAATCACCTACCACTCGCTTGAAGACAGGCTGGTGAAGAACTTCATACGCTGCGGCAACGTCGAAGGCCGTCAGGAAAAAGACTTCTTCGGGCGCTGCGACACCCCGCTGAAGGCTGTCGGCAACAAGCCCATTGTTCCCGATGAGGCCGAAATCGAGCGCAACCCGCGCAGCCGCAGTGCAAAACTCCGTGTAGCGACAAAACTTTAATATCCCAAGACCTCAGTCCGATGTCGAAACGATTTAGCCGAATCACACAACAGAGCGGCCAGCACCTGAGCAAAGCCACCGAGAGCCTGGCACAGGGCAGGGTGGTGTCGAGCCGTTTCTTCCGCAAATACATGGTGCAGACCATACTGACGGTGCTGCTCCTGATGATCTACATAGCCAACCGCTACGACTGCGTCACAGGCATGGAGACCATCACCCGTCTGCGTACACAGTACCAGGTGGTGCGCACACAGCTGCAGCGTGAACGCTCAATCTACATGACCTCCATCCGTGAGTCGGCCATACAGCACAAAGCCGACTCGCTCGGCCTCGGTCTGGCCATACAGCAGCAACCCCCTTACCAACTCACTTACACTCCGGCAGAATGACAAGTCAGAAACAAAGCTCTCGAAGAAACAAAGCCGCCGGACAAGGCACAAGCCGCCGCAGCCATATACTCGGCCGTCTCGGACTTATCACACTGCTGATACTCCTCATGGCCGGCGCGATTGTGTTCATGCTTTTCAATACCACGGTGATAAACGCCGGCGACTGGAATGCAAAAGCCGAATCGACCCTCAACGACACAATCACCATCAAACCCAAACGCGGCGACATCCTCGCCAGCGACGGCAGCATCCTCGCCACAAACCTGAACTACTACAACATCCGCATCGACTACCGCGCCGACCGCTTCATGATCGAGGCATACAGCAAGGCAATCGACTCGCTGGCCGACTCCATGAGCCGCTACTTCCCTGTAAGAAACCGCGAGCAATGGAAGAAAAAACTCGAATATCCTCTGACGCTTACACGCTCGAAGCGCTCCCGCAGCTATCTGCTGCTGCGGCAGATTCCCTTCGACCAGGTGGAGCGCATCCGCAAATTCCCCTTTTTCAAACTCAGCCGCAACTCAAACCGTACCGGCCTGACCGCCGAGCCGGTGCTGGTGCGGCGATACCCTTACGGCGAGATGGCCAAACTGAGCATCGGCCGCGTGGGCGAAGTCAAAGGCGGCGAGAAGCACGGCATATCCGGTCTCGAACGGGCGCTCGACTCACTGCTCTACGGCAAGCCCGGCAAAGCCACCAAGGTGATGTTCACCAATCGAGTGGCGCCATGGACCCTCGAACCGCAGCAGGACGGCTATACCGTACGCACCACAATCGACATCACCATGCAGGACATCGTGGAGCATGAACTTGAGGAAATACTCCGCGAGACCGATGCCGAATGGGGCACCGCCATACTGATGGAAGTGGCCACAGGCGACATCAAGGCCATATCGAACCTCGAGCGCGACACCGTGCCGGGCACAGGCCGCTATATCGAAGCCATGAACCGCGCCGTCCAGGCCTATGAGCCCGGCTCGGTGCTCAAGGCTGTGAGCATGACAGTGGCGCTGGAAGACGGCCTGGCCACGCTCGACCAGTCGTATGTGACAGAGCACGGCGGCTATCAGGTGTCGAACTTCAGGGTACGCGACACCCACTTCTCGCCAACATCGACACTGCCTCTGATGGAAGTGCTGGCTTATTCGTCGAACATCAGCATGGCCAAAATCATAGTGCCGCATTACCGCAACGACATCAACAGCTACCGCGAACGCGTGCGCCGCTTCGGACTGATGGAGCGCTGGGGCACAGGCATAGCCGGCGAGCGTCCGGCATGGTTCCCGACCCTCGACCCCCGGTCGGGCGGTCTGGTGACGCTCACCCAGCAGGCATTCGGCTACGGCTGTATGGTGCCTCCGCTCTACACCTGCGCCTTCTACAACGCCATAGCCAACGACGGCAAATTCGTGAAACCGCGACTGATGCAGGCGCTGCGCCTGGCCAACGGCAGCGATTCGATGCTGCAGGTAAGCTACGTGCGCGACAGCATCTGCTCGAAAGAAAACGCCCGCATCCTGCGCGAGATGCTCTATGGCGTGGTGGATCTCAAACCCGGCGGCACCGCCTGGCGCCTCAAAAGCAAAGACGACCCCTTCAACTTCGCCGGAAAGACCGGCACCGCGAAAATAGCCCGCGAACGCGACCCGCGCCATCCCGAGATTCCGGTCGCACCGGGTTATATCCAGGGCGCCTACCGCTTCTCGTTCTGCGGCTTCTTCCCCTATGAAGAACCGCGCTACACCATGATGGTGCTTGTGTCGTATCCCAAACCTGGCTACGGCGCCTGGAGCACAAGCGGCAGAGTGTTCAAGAACACAGCTCTGAAAATGTATTCGCGCGGCATGTTCGGCAAACCCTCGGACTACCGCGACAATGCCCCCGCCGAGCCGTCTCCGGCGAAACTCTACGCCTTCAGCGAAGCCGCCACAGGCGCCTCCGTCGTCGGCAACTATGCCCCGAAGGCAAGCGTAAGCCGCACACCGGGCAAAACTGTGCGGGGCAGCGTTCCCGATGTCAAGGACCTCGGCCTGCGCCAGGCGCTCGTGAAGCTTGAGAAAGCCGGCTACAACGTGGCATTCTCAGGTCAGGGCGCCGTGGTATCGCAAAATCCCGAAGCCGGCACAAAAGCCGCCCCCGGCACCAAAGTGACTCTGACCCTCAGCCAGAAATCCCCTGGCCGATAACCGAATATATCATTCAATACGAAATGACCGAAGCAATTCACAATCTTTCAGATCTTTTACAGGCCATTGAACCGCTGGAGACCCGCGGTCCGCGCGACCTGACCCTTGTCCGCCTCACCGCCGACTCGCGGCAGGTGGTTCCGGGCACCATGTTCGTGGCTGTCCGCGGCGTGAACGCCGACGGACACGGCTTCATCGATTCCGCCATAGAAGGCGGAGCCTCCGTCGTGGTGTGCGAGGAATTCCCCGCAGCTATGCCCGAGGGCGTATGTATGGTGCGTGTGGCCGACTCAGCCGAAGCCCTCGGCCGTCTGGCCTCGCAATGGTACGGAAATCCCAGCCGACAGCTCACGCTTGTGGGTGTCACCGGCACCAACGGCAAAACCACCATAGCCACGCTCCTCTATGAGATGGCACGCCTCTCCGGCATGAAAGCCGGACTGCTCTCCACCGTCAGCAACATAGTCGACACCACCGTCTACGAAGCCGTGCAGACCACTCCCGACCCCCTGAGCCTGCACCGCCTGCTTCACGAGATGGTTGAGGCCGGATGCACTTTCGCGGCCATGGAAGTCAGCAGCCATGCCGCGCAGCAGCGCCGCATAGCCGGGCTGCACTTCAAAGGCGGCATATTCACCAACCTTACCCGCGACCATCTCGACTACCACAAGACCCTCGACGCATACCTCAAGGCCAAGAAACGCTTCTTCGACGGACTCGGAGCCGATGCCTTCGCCCTGACCAACCTCGACGACAGCCACGGCAAAGTGATGCTGCAGAACACCGCCGCACGGAAAGCCGACTACTCCATACAGCGCGACGCCGACTTCACCGCACGCCTGCTCGAAGACCGTCTTGACGGCATGCTGCTGGAAATCGACGGCACCGAGGTGGAGACCATGTTTACCGGACGGTTCAACGCCAGCAACCTGTTAGCTGTCTACGGCGCCTGGCGCCTGTTGGGCCACGACAAGGAAAGCACCCTCCTGGCCATGAGCAGTCTGCGCCCGGTGGCAGGCCGCTTCCAGACCATCACCAACGCCGACCGCAGCATCACCGGAGTGGTGGACTACGCCCACACGCCCGATGCCCTGGTCAACGTACTCGACACCCTGCGCGAGGTCTGCGGACCGTCGCGCCGCATCATCACCGTCTGCGGCGCAGGCGGCAACCGCGACCACGGTAAGCGTCCGCTTATGGCCGATGCCGCCGCACGGCGCAGCGACCGCCTCATACTCACCTCCGACAACCCGCGCCACGAAGACCCGGAAGCCATTCTGGCCGACATGCGCGCCGGACTTGACGCCGCAGGAGCCGCACGCACCCTGAGCATCTGCGACCGGCGCGAGGCCATACGCACAGCGGTGGCACTGGCACAGCCCGGCGATGTGGTGCTTGTGGCCGGCAAAGGTCATGAAGACTATCAGATACTCGGCGACAAAAAAATACATTTCAGCGATATCGAAGAGCTGCGCGAAGCTCTGTCATAAACATCCAGCAAGAAAAAACAGATGCTAAACTACCTGTTTGAATACCTCCGTGAATACCAGCTGCCGGGATGGCGGCTGATGGAATACATCACATTCCGCTCAGGCGTGGCCTTTGTCCTGGCCATGCTCCTGGCCATATTCGTGGGCCGCAGCATCATCCACCGTCTGCAGCGCATGCAGATAGGCGAGATTGTGCGCAACCTCGACCTCGAAGGGCAGGAAAAAAAGAAAGGCACCCCCACCATGGGCGGCATCATCATCATCCTGGCCATAATGGTGCCCTGCCTGCTGGTAGGCGAGCTCGACAACATCTACATGATACTGATGCTCGTAAGCACTCTCTGGCTCGGTGCCATAGGTTTTCTCGACGACTACCGCAAGTTCAAATACCGCAACAAGGACGGACTCAAAGGCAAATACAAAATCATCGGACAGCTGGGCATCGCCTTCATCGTGGCCGGCACCATGTATTCCTCACCCGACATGACCATAGTCGAGAACCAGGAAATCATCAACACCAGCACTCATCGTGTGGAGGATGTGACGTACAGCGGCCACGAGACCAAAGAGCCCCAGACCACACTGCCCTTTATCAAGAACAACAACTTCAACTACCAGTCGCTCACCGGATGGATGGGAGACTGGGCCGCCCCGGCTGCCTGGGTGGTGTTTTTCGTGTTCGTGATGTTCTTCGTCACCGCCACAAGCAACGGAGCCAATCTCAACGACGGACTCGACGGCATGACCTCCGGACTGTCGGCCATAATCGGAGTGGCGCTGCTGCTGATGGCCTATCTGGGCTCGAACATCATCTACTCCTCGTATCTGAATATAATGTATGTGCCGGGAAGCGAGGAGCTGGTAGTATACATGGCTGCCTTCATCGGCGCCCTGGTAGGCTTCCTGTGGTACAACGCCTATCCGGCACAGGTATTCATGGGCGACACAGGCTCGCTGACACTCGGCGGCATCATCGCTGTATTCGCCATACTCATCCACAAGGAACTGCTGCTGCCGATACTCTGCGCGCTTTTCTACATCGAAGACCTCTCGGTGCTGCTGCAGGTGGCATATTTCAAGGCCACAGGCGGCAAACGCATATTCAAGATGGCGCCGCTGCACCATCACTTCCAGAAACCGGGCGACGGCTCTTTCCAGGCCATGATACAGCGCCCGCTGGCTCCGGTTCCGGAGTCTAAAATCACGCTGCGCTTCTGGATTATAGGCATAATCCTCGCCGCAGTCACATTCGTAACACTCAAAATCAGATAGTGATGAATAATATCCCTGCTGACAAAAATACAGCCCCACGCCGCCGGATGGTGGTGCTCGGGGGCGGAGAAAGCGGTACAGGCGCCGCGATTCTGGCCAAAGACAAAGGCATGGACGTATGGCTGAGCGACTACGGCCAAATCGCCCCGCAATACCGGCAGCTGCTCGACCGCGAAGGCATTGCATGGGAGGACGGCGGACACAGCATGGAACGCATCCTCGCAGCCGACGAAGTGGTGAAATCGCCCGGAATCCCTGACTCCGCGCCCGTGATGCAGGCTATTCTGGCCAAAGGCATCCCGGTTATCTCGGAAATCGAGTTCGCCGGACGCTACACCGACGCCAAGATGGTGTGTATCACCGGCTCTAACGGTAAGACCACAACCACACTGCTGACCTATCACATACTCCGCGATGCCGGACTCAACGTAGGCCTGGCCGGAAATGTGGGCAAGAGTCTCGCCCTGCAGGTGGCCCGCGACCCACACGACATATACGTGATAGAGCTGAGTTCGTTCCAGCTCGACAACATGTACGACTTCAAGGCCAACATCGCGGTCATTCTCAACATCACCCCCGACCACCTCGACCGCTATGACTACAAGATGCAGAACTATGTCAACGCCAAGTTCCGCATACTACAGAACCTCACCAACGACGACGCCTTCATCTACTGGAACGACGACCCCGTGATTGCCGCCCAGCTTAAGAACATCAGTACCGAAGCCTCGCTTTACCCCTTCAGCGAGACCCCCGAGGAAGGCGATGCCGCATACGTTGACGCCGAGGCGCAGATGATCATAAACACCTCTGGCACATCGCTCTCAATGCCCCGCGCCGACCTGTCGCTCCACGGGCTGCACAACCTCTACAACTCCATGGCCGCCGGCATATCGGCCTGTCTGCTCAATATACGCCGCGATGACATACGTCGCGCCCTGAGCGACTTCGACGGAGTGGAACACCGTCTCGAACCGGTGGCCACAATCGACGGCGTGCGCTGGATCAACGACTCCAAGGCCACCAACGTCAACTCCTGCTGGTATGCTCTCGAGAGCATGACCGCCCCGACTGTGCTGATACTCGGCGGCAAGGACAAGGGCAACGACTACAGCGAGATACTGCCGCTGGTACAGCAGAAGGTCAAGGCCATCGTGGCCATGGGCAAGGACAACAGCAAGATCATGGAATACTTCGACGGCAAAGTGCCCGCGCTTGTCGACACGCACTCGCTCGCCGAGGCTGTGGCCGCCTGCCGGAGTCTGGCCGCAGACGGCGATACCGTGCTGCTGTCGCCCTGCTGCGCCAGCTTCGACCTCTTCAGCAGCTATGAGGACCGCGGACGCAAGTTCAAGGCCGAGGTCCTTGCACTCAAATCAAACGACAACAGCCAACAGACCAACAAATAAGCCATAAATGAACGAAACCGACACTATTCTCGACCGCGCGATGGCCGACCGCAGCGCCCCGTCGGCGCGCGCCGACTACGAAGCCATAGCCGAGCCGGAAAAAAGACGCACCGACCGCTATATCTGGGGCACATATCTGCTGCTGCTGCTTGTGTCGCTGATAGAGCTATTCAGCGCGTCGAGTCAGGAAGTGACCGCCGACAACATCTACGGTCCAATAATCCGTCACGCCCAGTTCTTAGGCATCGGACTCCTGATTATGCTCGGACTGCAGAAGCTCCACTACAAGTGGATATACCATTTCACGCCGCCCTTTGTCCTGGCCAGTATCGTGGCCATGGTGCTGGTGCTGCTTGTCGGAGTCAACATCAACGGTGCCCGGCGCGGACTTGGCGTGGGGTCGTTCGTGATTCTGCCCGCCGAGTTCATAAAGCTCTCGGCGGCTTTGGGCATGGCCTGGATTCTGGCCCGCAACCAGCTGAAGAAGCGCAACGACGTGAGCACCCGGGGCGTGGTCTACTGCGTCATACTGGTGTCGGTCTGCTGCGGACTGCTTTTCTCCCACGGCCTTACGAACACTGTGCTGATCATGGCCATAAGTCTGAGCATGATGCTTATAGGCGGTGTGAGCATGAAAAAGTTCCTTGTGGTGATTCTGTTCTACGGCTGCGTCGGTTCCGGCGCCATGCTCTATAAGATGAACAGCCGCGATGACAAAGTCACCGAACAGGCTGTCCGAATCGCCGAACTCAACAAGGAAGAGGTGGGCACCGCCACCGGCAACCGCTCCGACACATGGACCGGACGTCTGAAACGCCACTTCCGTCTGGAAAAATACAACGACCCCATCGACAACCTCAACAAGCAGGAGCAGTTCTCTTACATGGCCCAGGCCCATGGCGGTGTGTTCGGGGTAGGTCCGGGCAACTCGCGTGAGAACGCGCGCCTGCCGCTGGCCTTTTCCGACTACATCTACGCCATAGTGATAGAGGAATGCGGCATGGCCACCGGAGTGCTGGTGCTGCTGCTCTACCTGTGTCTGTTGGCGAGGGCGGCCCGCATAGCGGTGCGATTCAAGCAGACCTTCCCATGTCTGCTTGTGATAGGCTGCGCGGTCTACATCGTCTATCAGGCGCTGTTCCATATGGCCATAGTGTCGGGAGTGTTCCCGGTGTCAGGTCAGCCGCTGCCGCTCATCAGCAAAGGCGGCACCTCCATACTGGTGACCTCCATAGCGCTGGGCATAATGCTGTCGGTCAGCCGCCACGCCGCTGTCAAGGGCGACAAGGAGGCAATCCGGGCCGAGATGAAAGCCCTGCCCGAAAATCTTCACAGCGACAACCCGTCGCAGCTTTAGTCTCTAAATTGAAACGAAATGAACGAAATACAACGAGTGATAATAAGCGGAGGCGGCACCGGCGGCCATATATTCCCCGCCATAGCCATAGCCAACGCGCTGCGCAGCCGCTATCCCGGCATCGACATACTCTTTGTGGGCGCCGAAGGCCGCATGGAGATGGAGCGTGTGCCAAAGGCCGGCTATCCGATAGTAGGCCTGCCGGTGAGCGGTTTCGACCGCCGGCGCCTGTGGCGCAACTTCAAAGTACTCTGGCGCCTGTGGAAAAGCATGCGCAAGGCCCGCCGACTCATCCGCGACTATAAGCCGCAGATAGCAGTCGGAGTAGGCGGCTATGCCTCCGGCCCCACCTTGAAAGCCGCCCAGCGGGCCGGCATACCTACCGTACTGCAGGAGCAGAACTCCTATCCCGGAGTCACCAACAAGATGCTCGGCAAGAAGGCTTTGGCCATATGCACCGCCTATGAAGAGGCTGCGCGTTTCTTTCCCGGCTCGCACGTGGTGCTTACCGGCAATCCGGTGCGCGCCGCCCTGCTCGACTGCCCGCTCACCCCGGCAGAAGCCAAGAAGCAGCTCGGATTCGACCCCAGCAAGCCGCTGGTGCTCGTGGTAGGCGGAAGCCTCGGCGCACGCACCATCAACCTCAGCATGGCCGCCGGCCTGCGCAAATTCACCGATGCCGGCATACAGCTGCTCTGGCAGACCGGCAAGGCTTACGAAGCGCAGATTCCGGAAGCAACCCGCGACATGCCCCCGACAGTCCGCGCCACCGCCTTCATCGACGACATGGGGCTTGCCTACCGCGCCGCCGACCTTGTGGTGTCGCGTGCCGGAGCCGGCACCATCAGCGAGCTGCAGCTGCTCGGCAAACCCGCCCTGCTGGTACCGTCGCCCAATGTGGCCGAAGACCACCAGCGCAAAAACGCGCAGGCTCTGGTAAACCATCAGGCCGCCGAAATGGTTCTTGATTCTGAGGCTCCGGCATCGCTCGTCGACAGCGCCATCCGGCTTGTGGGCGATTCCGGACGCCTCGAGCGTCTCGGCAAAGGCATATCCGCCATGGCGCTGCGCGAATCGTCGGACCGCATAGTCGACGAAATCATGCGGGCCGCAGACAGATAAGAACCGGTTCTAACACATCTCACGACATCATGTTTCATCACATATGAAATACTCCAGAGTATACTTTGCAGGAGCCGGCGGTATCGGCATGGCCGCTCTCGAACGCTACTTCCGCCACTGCGGCCTTGACGTGGCCGGATACGACCGCACTCCCTCGAAGCTCACCGACTCACTCGCCGAAGAAGGCATAGCCATATCGTTCAGCGACTCCATGGACGCCATACCGCCGCAGTTCCGCGACCCGTCCGACACGCTGGTGGTCTACACTCCCGCCGTACCCGAATCCAACATACCGCTGTCATATTTCCGCCGCGAAGGCTTCAATGTGGTCAAGCGAGCCGCAGCCTTGGGCATGATTACCCGGGGCAGCAAGGCCATATGCTTCGCCGGCACACACGGCAAGACCACCACATCGAGCATGTGCGCCCATATACTCCACTGCGGCCCCACAGGCTGCAACGCCTTCCTCGGCGGCATCCTGCGCAACTACGGCAGCAACCTGCTGCTCTCGGCCACTTCGCCCTACTCGGTGGTGGAAGCCGACGAATTCGACCGCTCCTTCCATCAGCTCCGGCCCTACATAGCCGTAATCACAGCCACCGACCCCGACCACCTCGACATCTACGGCACCGAAGAGGCCTATCTGGAAAGCTTCGCCCACTTCACCGAGCTGATCAGTCCCGACGGCTTCCTGCTGCTGCATACAGGACTCAAACTCGTGCCCAGACCGGCAGAAGGAGTGCGAGTGTTCACATACTCACGCGACAGCGGCGACTATCATGCCGAGAACGTGCGCAGCGGAGGCGGCACTATACATTTCGACTTTGTGTATCCCGGCGGTCGCATCGACGGCATAGAGCTCGGCGTACCGGTAGACATCAACATAGAGAACGCCGTGGCTGCGCTCGCCGCATGCCATCTGGCAGGCGAACTCCATCCGCAGAGCGCCGCCGAGGCCGTGGCAAGCTATATGGGCGCGGAACGGCGCTTCCAGTTCTATCTCAAGGAAAACCTTCCGGGCGGACACGTGGTGATTGACGACTACGCCCATCATCCCGCCGAACTGGCCCGCAGCATCGAGTCGGTGCGCGCCCTCTATCCAGGCCACAGGCTTACCGTAGCCTTCCAGCCGCACCTCTACAGCCGTACCCGCGACTTTGCCGACGAATTCGCCGACGCCCTCTCCAAGGCCGACGAGGTGATACTCACCGATCTTTACCCGGCCCGTGAGGAACCCATACCCGGGGTGAGCTCGCAGATAATCTTCGACAAGATAAAATGCAGCGAAAAAACGCTCATTTCCAAAGAAGACTTTGTAGATACAGTAAAAAATCGTAACTTTGAAATCTTATTGGCGGCCGGAGCGGGCGACCTCAGCCTCAGCCTCCCCCGTCTGGTACAGGAATTGAACCCCCGGCTCTGAAAAATGCTGACAAAAACCTCAGTGATACGCTGCGTGCTGGCACTGCTTATGCTGGTGTATCTGGCCGTGATGCTGCCCTTGGCAAAGGGTAGCGCCGCCTCACGCCCGTATGCGGGCGTGCAGTTCGCCATAGCCGACTCTCTGGGCACCGGTTTTGTCAACGCCGACGACATCCGCCGCGAATGCCGCCGCCACTTCGGCGGTCTGGAAAGCATCAGCTCACACCGCATACCGCTTTATGCCATGGAGCGTGTGCTGGGCGAGCTTCCGCAGATCGAGAGTGTCAACGCCGCCGTACTCTGCAACGGACAGCTGCGGCTCGACATCGTGCCGATGGTGCCGGTGGCCCGTGTTTTCGACCGAAACCGTTCCTACTACATCAACCGCAGCGGCAAACGCATCGCGGCCAGCATAGACTACCACATCGATGTGCCGGTGGTAAGCGGACACTTCGACTCCATCAACACTCCTGCCCGGCTTCTGCCGGTGCTCGACTATATCAAGTCGCATCCCGACCTGAACGACCTTGTGTCGGCGGTGAACACCAACCGCCAGCACGACATCATACTCGTGCCGGTAATCCGCGGCCACGTGGTGAACTTCGGCGACACCTCGCTGATAGCCGACAAGTTCGCCCGTCTGAAGAGCTTCTATCACAATGTGATGCCGGTGAAAGGCTGGGACTACTACGAGTCCATATCGCTGAAATGGCGCGGACAGATTGTGGCCACGCGACACGACAAACCACGCGCCGACAGGCTCGACATAGCTCCCGAAGAGGCATACATCGACATGGTGCCCGATTCGATGCTCACCGTCCCGCCCCAGTATCCGCCCGAACTCCTCGGCAGGCAATAGCAGCCACGCCGCCACACACTATCGAATTAAAAGAATCATCCCCCACCACCATACCGTATGGAACCCAGATATATAGTAGCAATCGAAATAGGCAGCAGCAAAATCTGCGGAGCGATAGCCTCGGCCGACGCCGACAGCGGCGCCCTGCAGGTGATTGCCCATGAAGTGCAGCATGCCAGCAACTGCGTGCGGCACGGACGCGTGAGCAACGTCCAGGAAGTATCCGACCTGGTCAACGGCATAATCCGCAAACTCGAGAACCATCAGGCCGTGATGCCGCGCAGAATCTGCGAGGTTTTCATAGGGCTCGGAGGCCGCTCGCTCACTACTATACATGCAAAGTCGAGCCTTGATTTCGCCAGCGCTACAGAAATCACCGCCGATGCCATAAAACGCCTCAGAAAGGAGGCTGAATTCGGTCTCACCACCACCCGCAGCATTCTCGACCTGCTGCCCCGGCGCTACTATGTCGACAACAAGGAAGTGTCGAACATGGCCGGCACTGTGGGGTCGCACGCCTCGATTGACTTCACCACCGTGATCTGCGCCCAGGAAAACCGCGCCAATCTCGAACGCATCAAGATTGACTCTCCCCTGCTGCGCCGGCGCAACTACATCATACGCCCTCTGGCCATAGCCGACATGGTGCTCGAACCCAACGAACGCCAGCTCGGATGCGCCCTGGTGGACTTCGGTGCGGAAACCACCACTCTGAGCATCTACAAGGAAGGCGCGCTGCAGTTCGCCGTGACACTGCCCCTTGGCTCGCGCCATGTGACACGCGACCTCATGGGCGGACTCAAACTTACCGAAGACCGTGCCGAGCAGGTGAAAATAGAGCTGGGCAACGCCATCAACGAACGTCCCGGAGGCACTCCCCTGTCGTCGGAACAGGTCGACATCAACCAGTTTGTACACGCCCGTACAGGCGAAATCATAGCCAATGTCATACATCAGGCCGAAGCCGCAGGATTCAAGGCCGGTGACCTCCCCGCAGGCATAATCGCCGTCGGAGGCGGCGTGCGGCTGCGCAACTTCACACAGGCACTGTCGACACAGTCGAAAATGCGCGTGCGCACCGGTGTGGCCGACCCGCAGATACGCCTCTGTCCGGGACTCGACCCCGACCGTGACGTCGACATCATAGCCCTGCTCAAGGCTGCTGCCCGCATGCCCGGCGGCTCCTGCCTCTTTCTTGATGAAAGCGCCGTGGCAGAAGATGAACATGACGACCGGCAGCAACAGACCGGCGACACCGGCACTGCCATGGATCGTCGCGTAATCGGCGAGAACGATGCCGACCTGCTTGACGATGACCCCGATGAAGAATACGATGACTATCCCAAAAAGCAAGGCTGGCTGAGCCGCATTCTCTCGCGCCGCAAGGCCGACGAGCGCCGCGAACAGCTCCTTGAAGAAAGCCGCCGCGACGAACAGCGCCGTCAGCAGGACCTGCGCGATGAACAGGAGCGCATGCGCCGCGACGAAGAGCGTGCCGCACGCCGCGCAGCCCGCCGTCAGGAAGAAGCGCCCATCGACCCCATGTCGGACGAAGACGAGGACGATGACGAAGACTCGGCCGAATACCGCCAGTCGCGCTCCTTTCTGGAGAAATTCAAAAACAAGGTGACCGACATACTGCAGCGGGGCGACGAGGCCGACCTCGACGACCGCAATTAAGCAAGGCTCCGTAGAACTTCCAAAACCCGAAGATTATGTCAAACGAAAATATGTCGCCCGACGACCTCAGATACATCGACAAATACAACCAGCCCGACTACGAGCCTGACCGCATCATGGTGATAGGCGTAGGCGGTGGCGGCAGCAATGCCGTCAACCATATGTTCAAGCAGAACACACAGTGCGTGTCGTTCGTTGTGATAAACACCGACCAGCAGGCTCTGCGCCGCTCACCCGTGCCTACCAAGGTGCTTATCGGCCCTACCGTGACCAAAGGACGTGGTGCCGGAAACGTGCCTGAAAAGGCATTCCAGGCGGCCGAGGAAAGCGCTGCCGAAATCGACAAGCTCTTCACCGACGAGACCGACATGGTGTTTATCACCGCCTCGATGGGCGGAGGCACCGGCACCGGCGCGGCTCCCGTGGTGGCACGCATCGCCCGCGAGCGCGGTCTGCTCACCGTGGGCATTGTCACCATCCCCTTCCTCTTCGAGGGCATGAAGAAAATCAACAAGGCTCTGGCCGGAGCCGAGGAGATGAGCAAGTATGTCGACACCATACTGGTAATCAACAACGAGCGTCTCTCCGAAATCTATCCGAGCCTGCGCTTCGAGGATGCCTTCGCCAAGGCTGACGACACCCTTTCCACAGCAGCCCGCTCTATTGCCGAGATAATTACCAACGACGGCTATATCAACCTTGACTTCAACGATGTGGACACCACTCTGCGCAATGCCGGCACCGCCCTTATCTCCGTGGGATACGGCGAAGGCGAGAACCGTGTGACGAATGCCATCAACGATGCCCTGCACTCGCCTCTGCTCAAAAACGCCAACGTGTTCTCGTCGAAGCGGCTGCTGTTCAATCTCTGCTATTCCCGCGAGGCCGAGCAGGCCTTCAAGGCCGAGGAGGCACGCGAACTGTCGGCCTTCATCACCAAAATCGACTCGCAGGTGGAAGTGGACGTAATCTGGGGTATCACCTACGACGAAACGCTGGGCAATCGCGTGAAATTCACCATCCTGGCTGCCGGATTCGATGCCTCGGACAGCGATACGCAGCAGACATCGCGCACGGAGACTGCCGCCGCAGTGCAGACTCCGCCAACCGAGCCGCAGCGCATCGACAAGGAGAAAATCGCAGGCTATTACGGCCATGAGAAAATCGATGACCTCCAGCGGCTCAAGGAGCAGCAGCGATACATAATCCTGAATCCCGACCAGATCGACAACGACGAGATTATCGAGACTCTGGAGCGCACTCCGGCATATAACCGCGACAAGAAGATGGCCGCCGGTGGCATAAAGGCTCCCGGGCAGGCCGTCCCCCGCGCCATGAGCCAGAACGACGACAGCCGTCGTGATGACAGCCGTCAGGGTGGCGGACAACAGCGTCCGGGCAACAACGTGGTGTTCTTCTCCGACGACGAATAAATTCTCTAAATACTCTCTCTCTGATATGAAAAAGCTTGTAATCTCCACCGGCGCCGGCATGAGCGCCGAGAGCGGCATAAGCACATTCCGCGATGCCGGCGGACTTTGGGAACAGTATCCGGTGATGCAGGTGGCGTCGGCCGAAGGCTTCGCCCGCGACCCTCAGCTGATTCACCGCTTCTACAACGAGCGGCGCCGTCAGCTTATCGACTGTGTGCCCAACGAGGGACACCGCATCATAGCCGAACTTGAAAAGCGCTTCGATGTGTATGTGATCACCCAGAACGTCGATGACCTGCACGAACGTGCCGGCTCATCGAAAGTGCTGCATCTGCACGGCGAACTGATGAAGGCTCGCGCCATGGACGACGAGAGTCTGACTTTCGAGCTTACTCAGGAATCGTATGTCACGAGTGTCGAGAGCCGATTCGACGGCCATGCCGTGCGGCCTCATATAGTGTTTTTCGGCGAGGCTGTGCCTAATTTCGAGCCTGCCACCGAGCTTGCGGCACAGGCCGATATCTTTGTGATAATCGGCACATCGCTGGCTGTATATCCGGCAGCGTCGCTCCTGCACTATGTGCGCAGGGGAGTGCCTGTATATTATATCGATCCCAATCCTGCCGAAGTCCCCGCCGGAGTGACAGTCCTCCGCTGCGGTGCTTCCGAAGGTCTCCGCCGTCTCTCTCAAATGCTGTGAGAGACGGCGCTCCTGATGCCCATGGTGCGTTCCTGCAGATTACGTCCTTTGAACGTCTGGAATCCTGACTTGCGAAAGTTGAAATTCTGAATATAAAATGACGTGTATGGAGTGTGGTAGCAATCTGGAAAAAATAATATCCAAAAAAATGACATTTTTCTTGTAATACTCGCGGAAATGACATATCTTTGTGGAGGATATTTTGTGTTTTTAAATCTCTTAACCTCATTTCCAATATGAAAAGACTGCTACTATCTTTCTCTCTTTGCCTATGTTTCGTAGTATCTCCGGCCCGACTCATCGGGGGGCTGGTATATAGCGACAGTACATATACACCGCTTCCTGATGCCAGATGCGTTCTGACACTTGACGACAAGGAAGTGGCTTCGACTGTAACAGCTCCGAACGGTATTTTCTATTTCAATACGCCAATAAAAGAGGCTCTTGTTCTTGAAATAGACAAGGAAGGCTATAGCGGAACCGTAATCATTGCCGAAGCAGGTGGCAACGATCTGGATTTGGGGCAGATTGCTCTTACACCGGCTTCAGTACTTGGCGAAATTACAGTCAATGCAACTCAGGTCATTCAGTCGAAAGGACGTACAATTGTGTATCCGTCAACCTCTGATGTCAATGCCTCCGGCTCTACGCTGAGTCTGCTACAGAAGCTGCCGCTGGCCGGACTTGACGCAAATCCGGTCAACCGTTCGCTGTCGGTCATGAATGGTTCTCCGATGATTCTGATAAATGGTGTTCCGGCCACTATGGATGATGTAAATTCCCTTAACCCGAAGGATATTCTGAAAATAGAGTATTCCTATGTGACTCCGGCCCGCTACGCCGACAAAGGCAAGAGCGGATTCATAGCCTTTACGCTTAAAGAACGTGAAGACGGCGGCCAGATTTATGCATGGGGGCGCGGCGCTGTCACCACAGCATTTGTCGATGCCAATATAAAGGCTTCTTATCATCAGGGGCCATCGCAGTTTTCTTTGCTATACACACCGTCATGGCGCAACTATCAGGATGTATATGACAGCAAGACCGAGGCATATATAGGAGATGACGGTTTCCGTGTGGATCTTGAAAGCCGCAATCGTAGTCCATTTAATTACCTTAATCAGACTGTATCGCTCAAATATGATTATATACCCTCGAACCGCACGCTGTTCTCAGCTCGCTTTGCTGCTACACCATATTCCAGTAAACATAGATCTATAGCTGATAACATTGATTCGTATCTTGGTGACTATACGACTGATAACAAGCAAAAATCAAAGTCGTTCAGCCCTACACTCGACCTTTTCCTGCGCCGTGATTTTGACGAGCATAATTCACTTGAGGTCAATATGGTCGGCTCACTGTCCTCATCGGAATACCGTCGCGACAATACCTATATATTTGCCGATGGCAGTGTGCAGTCGTATCTAAACTACGTCAACAACAGCCGTCGTTCGCTGATTACTGAGGTGAGTTATATACACTATTTCAACCAGAGCACAAGTCTGTCGGGCGGTGTGCAGAATACCTTGTCGCACAACACCAACGACTATCTGACCGATAATACAAAGCCCACGCTCACGGAGAACAACAATTATATCTATGCCCGTATAGCCAAACAGTTCAGCAAGGTATATCTTACTGCTTCTACCGGTGCGAAGATGTTCTGGACACGCAATGATGAACTGCACCGCCATTACATTCGCAATCTGTCCCAGCTGATGGCGTCGTGGTACATCTCTCCTAAATGGATGCTTGAGGCTTCGTTCCAATATACCCCCAGCATACCCTCGCTTGCCGCAGTTACTGACCATGCTGTACAGACATCGCCCTATCTGTGGGCTAATGGAAATCCGGATCTGAAAGTGTCCGAGAATTTTACATATGGTCTGGCCGCCAGTTTTCAGTACAAAAAATTCACGGCAATTCTTATGTCGACTCTGTCCGACAACAAGAATACTGTGTTCACCGACCTTACTTATATGGGCGCCGGTCAGTTTATCAGTCAATCTGTAAACGCAGGTAAAGATATTACTTCAAAAAATCGTATCCAGCTAAAAGTCAGCGAACTATATGGTTTTGGAGCCAATGCCTCATTTGGTGTGGACTATTATCACACTTGCGTAGGTGCATGGAAATACAATCTTACAAGCTTCAGCGGTTCAGTAAATGTATGGTGGAACAAGGGGCCTTATACAATAAGCTATTACCGTCTTTTCCCCGGAAAGTATCTAAATGCCTATGTATGGGGTAAGAGAGAAAACAACGATATTCTGACTTTCGAGTATAAGCCGGACAAGCATTGGACTCTTGGAGTACAGTGGTTCTATATGTTTGAGTCCAAGGGTACAAAGTATCCGGCTGAGAGTTTTTCGCCGGTCAATCCTTATATTTCTCAGAGATATATCAAGGATAACAGTAATATGGTTGTACTGTCAGCGACATACACCGCAGATTTCGGAGCCCTGTTCAAACGTAATACTCGTCGCAGTCTTGAAAATAAGGACAGCGGAAGCTCATTGTTGCAGAATTAACCCATTAAGAGCCGGTTCTAAGTTCAGAATGTACATGTGAAGGTGAAGCCGAAACCGTTGCCTATGGGGCCGGGGAGGAAAGAAGACTCCACGCCGCTGTATGGCTTGCGTCCTAAGTGAAGCTTGCGGGCGTTGTTGCCCCTAAAAAGTCCGATTACCTCGTTGACAGGGTCGATCAGAAACACCACGATGTTGCCCAGCACCGGCGAACCGGCCAGACGGTAGTCGTGGCTCACGATATTGCGTTTGAGCCTGTAGAATAGCTCGCCTATGACAGAACCCACCAGAGGAGTGACAAAGATGTCCTGGATCGACGGTCGCTCCATGAAGGCCTCGATGCCGAATTCCCAGCCTATGGTGGAGATACATGCCGAATAGAGCAGCGACTGGTAGAAGTTGAAACCCTGCGAACGTGCCGACATGAAATAGACCGCTCCGGCATAGGGGTGCAGCACATAGTTGAATATAGGGTTGTCGTGGTCCCACTCCGGTCCGCGCTTGAACACGTTTTTGAACCAGCGTTTGAACGGGGGAGTCTGCTGGATGGCGGCACGGTTCCAGGCTGTGGCATCTTCGGGCAGACATTCGAGTACGAAGAGGGTAGAGATATATGCGCCGCTGAGTACGGCGGTGTTTATCCACATGCGGTGCCAGTTGGGTGAGCTGCCGGTGAGGGAGTATGGCATCTGATAGATGTTTATGGGGGCGTGACGTTCGGCCTTGCGGAAGAGAGCCATCGATGTGGTGTCGGGTGCCGGAGGAGCTGTGATGCGCTGCAGGTCGGAGAGACCTGGGATGCCGGCCGGAGCCGTGAGCACAAGGCGTTGCACACAAGCGCTGTCGGCGGTCGCAAGCGAGTCGGAGCTTTGCGCTTCTGCGTAGCAGGCCAGAGAACATGCGGCAAGCAGCAGAGAGATGATGATGAATCTAAGTGTGTGCATAACAACAGAATTGAATAGTTTCTGTCATTATAACACACATGGTAGGGCTGCGGTTTGAGTTAAATTATCAAAACAAAGTTGACACAATACGGTTACTAAACTTGCCGGATTCAACAGTTTTTTGTTATTTTGATTTCAATTTTAAAACTGAGGTGAAAAAAGCAATAATCAGTCAGTAGAATGTCGAATACACCGGCACTTGGAAAAATACTTATAGTCGACGAGGACAGCAACATCGCCGACCTGCTTTGCGTCAACCTGCGCAGCGAAGGCTATCAGGTTGACGCCATCCCGCAGGCAGCGGAGGCCATGCGGCTCGACCTGAGCGATACCAATCTTGTAATCGCCGATGCCATGCGCCAGGATTTCGACGGCATGCAGTTGCTCGCTGCTCTGAAAGACAATCCGATGACGGCACATGTGGGTTTTATCCTGATGTCGTCCGACGACTCCGAGAGGCGGGTGATCGAGGCTCTTGACAACGGAGCCGATGACTATGTGGTGAAACCGTTTTCGCTGCGCGAGTTCGTGGCAAGAATCCGCTCGGTGCTCCGCCGCCATAATATACGTGCAAGGGTGGCTCCGAGTACGCGTCTGACCTATCAGACGCTGACTGTCGACCTCAGTACGCGTATGGTGACAGACGACGGCATGGAGCTGCCTCTGTCGCGCACGGAGTATCTGATACTTGTGTTGCTGCTCAAGAATGTAGGTGTGCCGACTTCGCGCCGCGAGATTTTCAACAGCGTCTGGAAGGATTCGCCCGAAATGAGCAACGACCGCATTGTCGACACTAATATCTCGCGTCTGCGCAAGAAGCTCGGCGATGTCGGATCGAATATCCAGAACCGCTCCGGGCTGGGTTATCTTTTTGTAAGGGTCTGACGGGTCTGACAGGTCGGACAAGTCAGACAGGTCAGACAAGTCGGACAAGTCAGACAGGTCAGACAGGTCAGACAAGTCAGACAAGTCAGACAAGTCAGACAAGTCGGACAGGTCGGACAAGTCTGACATTTCAGCCAAAATAAAGCTGCCCCGGTGGGATGATTCCCGCCGGGGCAGCTTCAATTCTATTTTATAACAGTTATGTCTGTAGAGAATCAGTCGCCGTTGACAGAAGTCCAGGACTTCAGGGCTACAACGTTGCCGATGTCACCGTTGCTTACGCCGCCGCCGCCATAGATTGTCGGGCTGTAGATGTAGGGATAGTTGATTTTGCCGGTGTGGTTGCTGTAGTCCACGGTAGCTTCCTGGATGCCGTTGATTACGTTTGCACCCACGAGGTCGTTTTCAACGATATAGAGCTTGGTGATCATCTTCAGACCGTCGGGCTGTACGGTGTATTCAGCACCCCATGCCAGCAGAGCGTGGTTGCCCGAAGAGATGTCGAAGTATACCGGGCCGTGGCTGAGGGCGCCGAGCATGAAGTCGGAGAATTTAGCCTTCACCTGAGCCTGGTCCATGCCGTAGTAAAGGTCGAAACGGTCAGAGAAGAAGTGGTATTTCTTGAACTCCTCGATGGTCATGTCGGCCCAGCCGCCTTTTACATATTCATAGTCGAGGTTGAAACCGCAAATACTGTTTACGAAGTAAGCCTCGGGGTGCTCGCGTCCGGCGAAGAACCATTCGATTGCGGGCTGTACGTTACCGGCCTGGATATACCATGCCTGGCAGTATATGTCCATGATCGGAGTGGAGTAATACAGGCTCTTTTCAGGAATCGGATGTTTTGTGGGGTAGGGGTGACCCTGGGTTGCCTCATAGTCATTGAGCCACCACTGGCACATTGCTGAAGTGGCGCATGCCCAGCAGAGAGGACGGTCGGAACCCCAGATGGTCTGGTCGACCTTGTCAACGTCGATAAAGCCGCCTGACTGGCTTACGCCACGGGGGAATACAGTACCCTTGGTGCCGGGAACGGGAGTGGCCTCGGTAGTGAAGTTGCGTACGGTGATGTGCTCGCCGTCGGTTACCACAACCATATAGGCAGTTTCAGGCTGGAGGTTGTTGTATTTTTGTTCTGTGGTTGAGTTTACGGTAACCTTTTCAGAAGCGGGCAGGTTGTCGATATAAGCCTGGAGAGCGTCTACAGCGGGAGCGTCGGCAGCTTTTACCAGAGCGGCGGTGACGGACTTTGCTCCGGCGAAGTAGGTCACACGGGCATAGTTGTGGGTGAAGTTCTCGATAATGAACTGTGCGTGGCCTTCACCGGAAGCCTGAGTATCGCGTACGGTGAAAGATACGCTGCCGAAAGCAGATTCGAAGTTCTTCTGTTCGTCGGCGGGAAGAGCTTTTACCTTGAATTCATATTCACCGGGAGTGAGGTCATTCACCTGTACGGTTGTCTGAGAAGTGAGAGAACTCTTGCCGGCTCCTACAAGATTCCAGCTGTAGTAGTTGGCACCTTTCACTGCCTCCCAGCTGAATGTGTATGTGTTGCCGTCGATTTTCATGGTGGGTCTCGGGGTGGCGAGCGCACCGGTTTCGTCTTCTTCTTCGACGAATTCCATTACGCTGATATCTTCTGTGCTGATGCTTACTTCCTTGCCGTCGTTGGTGCGGATAAGCAGCTTATAGTTCTGAGCGACGAGCAGAGCCATTGTGGGAAGCGCCATTAACAGGAGCAGTATCTTTTTTTTCATCTCTTATGGATTTTGATTGATCGGTTTGTATTGGTGTGGATAATATAAACTCCGGCAGCCAGGTTTTCGAGCTGCAGGGTGGCTGTGCCGGTGCCGTCGGCGTTGACGGTGGAATAGACGATGCCGGTGATTGAAATCAGCGATACCGTCGAGCCGGCTTCAAGTCCGGCTACTGTCACGCGGGTGGGGTCGGAAAGATCGACTGTGAGTCCGCCGGGGCGTTCGATGTCGCTTGCGGCGGATGTGGCCACGAGCTTGACTTCGGCTTTCTCAACATCGCCCATGGGATAGGTGGCGCTGAGGTTGTCCGACTTGATGTTGCACTGCTGACCGCTGAAAGTCACTTGCGGATAGTCTGCAAGGAAGTAGTTGTCGACACTGCCGTCGCGGAGGGTTACTACAAGAGCCTCGCTCGGACCTTGCGACTGGGCGGACACAGATACGGACATGCCGGAAACTGCTACAATCGCGGCAGCGACGGCAGTGGTGTGTCTTAAAATTTTTGCCAGGTTCATAATGGTCGGTTATTAATTTGGAGTCCGCAGAGTCCGCCGCACATATGCGCGGCGGACTGTCGGATAGGGTATTATGCTGTTATTTTACCAGCTTCTTTGTGGTTTTGGAGCCACGGCGTTCGATTACAATCTGGCCTGCGGCGGGGTTCTTGACAGGCTGACCCATGATGTTGAAGTATGCGGGGGCGCAGTCGTCGACAGCTACGTTCTCTACGCCGGTATATCCGGGGAGCTTGATGTAGCTGGGGAGAGCCAGATCGTTGACTACAACTTCGGCGTTGCTGACATCGGGGAACATCAGGTATATCGATTGTGCGGGGATGTCGATATAGTTGTCTTTCAGAGTGATGTTGTGCTTGTCATGGTCAGTGAAAGCGGTCATGTGTTCGTAGCTTTCATAGCCGTTGGCCGAGACGCTGAGTATATGAAGCGGGCCTCTACCGGTCTTGATACGTGTGTCGAACTTGGTGATACGCACCCAGTCGGGATCGGTGGCATCGATGATGAGGTCGGCTGCTCCTTCGTAGCTGTCGGTGAAGGCACCCACAATCTTATAGATGTAGGGAACTTCAGCGAATTCGTATACTTCTACATCTTTTTCCTGAGGAGCCTCTTCTTCGAATACAGTCCATACGAAACCGTCGAGCATCCGGCCTGTGCCGAGGTAATCCCATTCCTCGGCTACTGAGCCGCCGGGAAGCACGAGATATCCGGAATAATCACCCATTGTGGGCGACCACTGGCCGGCAGGTTGGTCCACGCCGTCGGGGTACATCACACCGAAGCAGTTGCGTGCGAATTTGATGTAGCCTTCTTCGGGCATTGTGACGATGCCTTCTGCAAGAGGAGACTGGAGGAAAAATTCTTTATCTTTTCCTAAGTTCACGGCAAATTGAGTCATACTCATGTAGCGGACTTCTCCGTTGACTGCATCGTCGAAGGGGAGGGCGCCTTCTTTTACGAGTACGAATTCGGGGTCGGTGGTATCGATGATCATGAAGTTGTCATCGGGACGAAGATGCAGAGAGGGCCAGAACTCGGCGATATTGGGCCAGGGGTCAAGCACGCGGTATACGGCGGGATTTTCTTTGCTTCGCTGTACAGTCACGCTGACAGGGTCGTTGTAATAGCCTGAGAATTCGTTGCAGACTAAAGGATCGGAGAATGTTCCTTCACCGATAGTTTCCCATTCATCATCGTCAGCGTCAACTTTGGCGAGAGTCGATGTGAGTTTACGCTCGCTGACGTTGCCGTCGGCTGCGGCGGCGCTTACAGTCTGCGATGCTGCAAGAGTAAGTGTCAGAAGAGACGCAAAGTAAATTTTTCGCATATCTATATCTTTGAGGTTCTGATAGTTATTACTTCATGCCGAGCTAAAGGCCGAACCTCATTGCGCCTTTGCGCGGCTTTTTTTGTTCCATGCAAGAATCCTGATTGGAAGAAACCGACAGGACTCAAATGCAAAGATAATCATTATTTTTCATCCTACAACTATTTGATTGCATTTTTTTGACAGACTGTGTTATAAGTGCTGGTCTGCGCCTGTTTTCCGATGCTTAGTGCGTGTGGTTCTGGAAAAATATTTATATGTTATAAAACATAATTTAAAAACATTTCGTACCTTTGCGGCGTTTTAGGTATAAGCAGACGGCCCACGGGAGTGGAAGCCGTCGGGAGAATCGGTCGATATGCGCCATTATCCCTCATTGTAATCAAAGTTTAACTAAAGGTTTCAACTATGCTACATTTTTTCAAAAAGGCGATTGAGAGCTATTGCAAGGCCTGCGCCACAGTTTACAACCCCTCACACCGCGAATTCTGACTTCAATTCTTTCCACGAAACTGTCAAGGCAGTTTCTTTAAAAAACAACGGACAGCCGCTTTCCTTATGCAGGAAAGCGGCTGTCCGTTTTGGTTCAGGGCTGCTCCGAGAGTTTGAGATTTCGGAGTGGAGGCATCCCTGCCTCCACATCGTAAGGCGTCAGATATAGATATCACCCATGAACTGTGTGTGTGTGGAGGCAGGGATGCCTCCACTCCGTTCAGGGCTGCTCCGGGCGGTCTTAGGCGGCTTTTTTGCGGAAACGTTCGCGCAGACTGTCTATTACATTGATTATATAGTCGCCGGTGCGTTCGAGGTCGCTGATTATATCCATATAATATATGCCGGCCTGATAGGCATAATGCTGCTGGTTGATATTCTCCACATTGGCACTGCGCAGAGAATTGCGCATGTTGTTGATTTCGCGTTCCTTGTTGTACGACTTCATCAGAGTGCTCTCGCTCACGTTCTCGATGTCGCTGAGCTGGCAGTTCATCAAGTCCATGGCCTCTTTCACATAGCTGTACATGGTGTCGATGTTGCGGTAGATTTCGTCGTTGAACTCGGCGTGGCTTTCGATTTTGCGGGCCATTATCTTGCCGATGCCGAGACAGCAGTCGGCGATGCTTTCGATTTCGGCGATGATTGTGAGCATGCCTGCGATTTTCAGCTTGCCTTCGTTCGAGAGGCGACCTTCGGCGCAGCGGTTGAGATACTGGGCGATTTCCAGTTCCATACGGTCCGAGATGTCCTCGTATTTCTCTATGCGTGAATAGAGCCGATTGTATTCTTCCGAGCCTTCCTTGGCGTGGATAAGGTTCTGACCCATCACAATCATGCGTCCTACGCGTTCGGCATACACGCCGATTTCCTTTTCGGCCTGGGCAATGTTGAGTTCGGCTGCGTTCATCAGACCGCCACGGATAAACTTGAGGCTGAATTCCTCATCGTCGCCATGTTTCCGGTTCGGCACCAGCCATTCGACTATGCGGACATAAAGTTTGGTGAACCAAATCATTATGCCGAGATTTACGAGGTTGAAGGTGGTGTGGAAAATCGAAAGGCCGAACGACACGCTCATCTGCATCCGGGCCACCTCGAGCTGAGCCGCGCTTACGCGCTGATAGAGGTCGTTGCCGGCGGGGAGCGAATTGGAGAAGAGATTGTTATACACTTCGGGGGCGTTGGCTTCAAGGCTGCTTACGAATCCGAACAGCGAGTTCGGGTCGCCCTGACCGATGATTTCGGTGAGCCAGGCGTTGAATTCGGCGAAGGGTATGAAGATGCACACACACCAGATGGTGCCGAGCAGGTTGAACAGCAGGTGCCCCATGGCGGTTCGTTTGGCGGCTACGTTGCCGCTCATCGAGGCCAGAATGGGGGTGATGGTGGTGCCGATATTCGAGCCGAGCACCAGGGCGCAGGCCAGGTCGTAGCCAATCCAGCCTTTGCTGCACATAATCAGGGTGATGGCAAATGTGGCTGCCGACGACTGAATGACCATTGTCACCACCAGGCCCACCAGCAGGAAAATCAGAATGGAGGTGACGCCCATCGAGGCGTAATGTCTGAGGTAGGCGAACATCTCGGGGTTGCTCTGCAGGTCGGGCACGTAGGCGCTGATCATGTCCAGGCCCATGAAGAGGAAGCTGAAACCAATCAGGAACTCGCCCATACTCTTGGCCTTGCTTTTGTTCGACAGCAGCAGTACCACCGCCAGGGCGATGAGCGGTACCACGAAGGCCGATATGTTGACTTTGAATCCGAACAGCGCTATCACCCAGGCTGTAAAGGTGGTGCCGACATTGGCACCCATGATCACGGCCATTGACTGGGCCAGGGTCATAAGACCGGCGTTGACGAAGCTCACGACCATTACAGTCGAGGCCGACGAACTTTGTATCAGGGCAGTGATGGCGAATCCGGTCAGAGTGCCGGTAAAGCGGTTGCGTGTCATGGCGGAGAGGATGTTCCGCAGGCGGTCGCCGGCCGCTTTCTGCAATCCTTCACTCATTACCTTCATGCCATAGAGAAACAGACCTACGGCTCCGAGAAGGCATAAAAAGTCAAAAATACTGTAGTCCATTGGAATTTGTTTGGGCTTTTCATTTGGCCGCCGCCGGCATACGGGCCGGACTTGGCGGCACAAAGTTAATGAATTTTTAATAATAATTAAACTGAAAGCGGTTTGTTTTCCAAAATTATTTGTAATTTTGCTTTGTGCCCGTGTAGGCGGACACTGTATCCATGCCGAAATCCGGTAGAAAATGCTCAATCTTACTCCGTTAATAAAGCCATGGTTTATGCCGCGCGTCAGCGCTGCCCGCAGCTGGCGGGGGCATGTGCGGCAGGTGCAGCTCCAGCAGTTGCACCGCATTCTTCACAAGGGAAGGTCAACGGCCTATGGCGGGCGTTTCGGTATCGGCGGCGGGATGTCTTACGCTCATTTCCGCGATGCTGTGCCACAGACCGACTACGAGGGTCTGCGGCCTTATATCATGGATATGCTGCACGGCAAGGCCGATGTGCTCTGGCCCGGACGCTGCCGCCGTTTCGCCCAGTCGTCGGGCACATCCGAGGGCAAGAGCAAATACATTCCGGTCACCGATGACTCTCTGCGTCTGAACCATTACGCAGGCGGACGCGATGTCGTAGCCCACTATCTGAGCCTCTATCCCGACTCACGGCTGTTTTCGGGCAAGGCCTTCATTCTGGGCGGCAGCTTTGCCAACGAGCTGGCCGACAATCCGGCCGGCGCCAGGGTGGGCGACCTTTCGGCGCATCTGATTGAGCGCATCACTCCTCTGGCCAATCTGCTGCGGGTGCCTTCAAAGAGCATAGCCCTGATGGAAGACTGGACCGAGAAGCTGCCTCGACTGGTGGAGGCTGCCTCGCGCTGCAACATCACCAACATATCGGGTGTGCCGTCGTGGTTCATGACCGTGCTCAGCCGTACGATAGAATATATGGGCGCCGACAACATCCACGATGTGTGGCCGAATCTGGAGGTGTTTTTCCACGGAGGCATATCCTTCGAGCCTTACCGCCAGCAGTACGCCCGGCTCACCGACCCCGCCCGGATGCGCTATCTGGAGACATACAATGCCTCGGAAGGATTCTTCGCCGTGCAGACAAGCCGCACTCCCGGCGCCATGCAGCTGCTCCTCGATGCCGGCATATTCTTTGAGTTCGCCGAGCTTGACGACAGGGACACAGTGGTGCCGGCATGGGAAATCGAAGCAGGCCGCACCTACGCGCTGCTGATTACAGGCTGCAACGGCTTGTGGCGATATATGATAGGCGATACCGTGACCGTACACTCGGTCGACCCGCCCGAAATCAGCATAGCCGGACGTACCCGCCATTACATCAACGCCTTCGGCGAGGAGCTTATGGTGCATAACGCCGACAAGGCCGTGGCCATGGCCTGCGAGGCCACCGGCGCCAGAGTGGCCGACTACACCGCCGCGCCTGTCTACACCAGCGGCAGGAAGCGCGGCCACCACCAGTGGCTGATAGAATGGATAGTGCCGCCCCGCGATGCGGCGGAGTTCGCCGTACAGCTCGACCGCAGTCTGTGCCGCGTCAATTCCGACTATCAGGCCAAGCGTTCGGGCGATATATTTCTGGCGGCACCCGAAGTAGTCACAGCCCGCAAGGGACTGTTTGAAGACTGGCTCGCAGACACAGGCAAGCTCGGCGGCCAGCGGAAGGTGCCCCGGCTGCAGAACGACCGGCGTCTGATCGAGTCGATGCTCGAACTGAACACGGCAGAGAGAACAAAACCATCCAGAACATAGAGAAATACGATGAACAGACTTAAAAACATAATAGGCGCCCTGATACTCTCGGCCGCCATACCGTCGGCCTTTGCCGCCGATGACTCCGGAGCCAGATATATATTCTATTTCATAGGCGACGGCATGGGCATGGGACCTGTGATGGCCGCCCAGAATTATAACCGCGCCGTGCTCGGCAACAGCGCTCCGCTGACCATGATGCAGCTCCCGGTGGCCGCCTGGTGCCAGACCTTCTCCTACTCCTCGCCCGTGACCGACTCGGCTGCGGCCGGAACCGCCCTGGCCACAGGCAGCAAGACCCGCAACGGCATGCTCGGCATGGCACCTGACAGCACATCCGTGACATCCATAGCCGCCGAACTCCATGACCGAGGCTACGGAATCGGGCTTGTGACCAGCGTGGCGGCCGATGACGCCACCCCCGGCGCCTTCTACGCCCATGTGCCCTACCGCAAGATGAGCTATGAGATAGACTGTCAGGGCGTGGAATCGGGCTATGAGTACATAGCCGGCGCCTCCTATGGCGGTTTCACCGACAAGGAAGGCCGTCCCACCGACCTGCAGCAGCGTATCGACGATGCCGGTATCAGTGTACTCTACGGGGCGTCGTCGCTCGGCGAGCACCCGACGCGGCGAGTGATGCTTTTCGGCGACGAGACCGCCCGTCCGTGGAACGTCAGCTATACCATCGACTCAGTGGCCGGAGCGCTCACCCTTCCGGCAATGACCGCCGACTGTCTGGCGCATCTCGAGAAGTACTCGCCCGAGCGTTTCTTCATGATGGTAGAAGGCGGAAACATCGACCATGCCCTCCACGCCAACGACGGCGGAGCGGCCATCAAGGAAATACTCAATTTCGACCAGGCTCTGGCTCTGGCATACGACTTCTATCTCCGTCATCCCGACGAGACACTGATTGTAGTCACCGCCGACCATGATACCGGCGGCCTCGCCCTCGGCACCAACTTTTTAGGATACAACAACAAACTTGAGCTATACGACCACCAGCGGGTGTCGAAGGAGGCATTCAGCGACTACTGCAAGAGCGTGCTCAACTCGCGCCGCATCTACACCTGGGACGACATGAAAGAATATCTGGCCGACAATCTCGGCCTGTTCGGCCCCCTGGAGGTGGCTCCGGAGCGCGAGCAGCAGCTGAAAGACATGTTCGACCTCACCTTCGAGCAGCGCAACAGCCACGACCAGAACACCCTATATGCAAACTTCAACCAGTTTGCCGTGGAGGTATTCCGCACCCTCAACGACATGGCCGGTGTAGGCTTCACCACCACCCACCACAGCGGCAATCCGGTGCCGGTATTCGCTGCCGGACCGGGCGCCGACCTCTTCAAAGGCTTCAACAACAACAGTGAACTTCCGGGCAAGATCCTCCGGTCGGCCAGGTAGATTCCCATAATCAAAATACAAACCCTTAAATCTCTCTCAATTATGATCATCGGAGTACCGAAAGAAATCAAGAACAACGAGAACCGCGTGGCAGTGACCCCTTCGGGCGTAAGCGAACTTGTAGCCCATGGCCACACTGTGTATGTACAGCACACCGCCGGTGAAGGCAGCGGCTTCAGCGATGAGGAATACATCGCCGCCGGCGCCACCATTCTCCCCACTATCGAGGAGACATATGCGATAGCCGAAATGATCATCAAGGTGAAAGAACCCATCGAACCCGAATACCGTCTCGTGCGTGAGGGCCAGATACTGTTCACCTATCTCCACTTCGCCTCCGATGAGGCGCTCACCCATGCCATGATAGAATCGAAAGCCGTGTGCATAGCCTACGAGACCGTGCGCGACCGTCAGGGTCTGCTGCCGCTGCTCATACCCATGAGCGAGGTGGCAGGACGCATGTCGGTGCAGGAAGGCGCACGCTTTCTTGAAAAGCCTCAGGGCGGCAAAGGCATACTGCTTGGCGGTGTGCCGGGCGTGAAGCCGGCCAGAGTGCTCATACTCGGAGCCGGAGTAGTAGGACGCAACGCCGCCCGGATGGCCGCCGGACTGGGCTGCGATGTCACCATCACCGACATCTCGCTGCCCACCCTGCGCTATGTGGCCGACACCATGCCCGACAACGTGAAGACTCTCTACTCTTCGCGCCACAACATCGAGCGCGAGCTTCCGCACACCGACCTCGTCATCGGTTCGGTGCTGATTCCCGGCGCCAAGGCCCCGCATCTGCTCACCGCCGACATGCTTCCGCTGATGCAGCCCGGCTCGGTGCTGGTCGATGTGGCCATCGACCAGGGCGGCTGCTTCGAGACCTCGCATCCGACAACACATGCAGAACCTGTCTACACCATCGACGGCATCGTGCACTACGCCGTGGCCAATATCCCCGGCGCCGTGCCCTATACCTCGACACTGGCTCTGACCAACGTCACCCTGCCGTATGCCCTGCGCATAGCCGACATGGGATGGAAGGAAGCCTGCAAAGCCGACCCCGGTCTGGCCCAGGGCGTCAATATAGTCGACGGCAAAGTCACATTCAAGGGTGTGGCCGAAGCCTGGGGACTGAAATATCACGAACTTGAACTGTAACCGTCCGCTTCACGGTGCCAGACCGTGAGGCGGAATATCCCAATCCGCCCCGACGCCATGCGTCGGGGCGGTCTATGAAAAAATGAAACGTTTCTTTTATCTGTCAATCATCCTGCTGTCGGCGCTGGCCGGCACCGATCTCGCCGCCCAGATTCCCGACGGCTACTACAACTCGCTCAAAGGCAAGCGCGAAGGCGAACTGAAAACCGCCATCTACAATCTTGTATGCAATTTCACGAAAGTGTCGAGCTACAGCAACCTGCCGCAGTATTTCCAACGCACCGACGTGTATCCCGACTCGCGCCGCTGGTGGGACATGTACTCCGACATACCTCTTTACGCGCCAAGTTTCTCCGGTCTGAACCGCGAACATTCGTTTCCCAAAAGCTGGTGGGGCGGCTCCACATCGGTAAGCGCCTATGTGGATCTGAACCACCTGTATCCGTCGGAGGCCAGAGCCAACCAGGCCAAGAGCAATTACCCGCTCGGAACCGTCGACCGCACCAGCAGCATTAAATTCGACAACGGCATCACCACCGTAGGCTACCCTGTGCAGGGTCAGGGCGGAGGCGCCGGATTTGTGTTCGAACCCGATGATGAATATAAGGGCGATTTCGCCAGAACATATTTTTATATGGTCACCTGCTACCAGAATCTTACCTGGAGCTACACATTCATGGTGAACCAGAACACCTATCCCACACTGAACAACTGGTCGGCCAACCTGCTGATGAAATGGCATCGCGAGGACCCCGTCAGCGAGAAAGAGACCATGCGCAACGAGCAGGTGTATCAGATTCAGAACAACCGAAACCCCTTCATCGACCATCCGGAACTGGCCGAATATCTCTGGGGCAACCGTGTGGGCGAAGCCTTCGACCCCGGTACCGGCGGCGAGCCTGCAGGCGACCCCACGCTCATCACTCCCACACAAGGCATGGAACTGGAATTCGGGCAGGTGGCCATTGGCAAGAGCGCCACAACCCGTCTTTATTTCAGAGGCGAGAACCTCAAAGGAGCGTTCGACCTTGTGATAATAGGCGACGACAAGGCGCAGTTCTCCATACCCTCCAACAGCATTGCCGCATCGCTGGTGAACGCTTCCGACGGCTATTGGCTCAACGTGACTTACACACCTACAGTCCTCGGCACTCATGAAGCCAGACTGATTGTAAGCGAAGGCGGCATCACCGGCTCGCGCGGTGTGGTGCTTCGCGGCGAATGTCTGGAAGCGCCTGTCCTGACGGCATGCACCGCCACCGCGCCCACCGACATCACCGCCGACAGCTATGTGGCCAACTGGGAAAGTCCGGCGGGCGAGACCGTCGACTACTGGGTGGTGACCCGTACGAGCTACAGCGGAGGAAGTTCGGTTCAGGAAGAACTGCTGGCCGAAGACACGTCGCTTCTTATCGAGGGCTTCGACAAATCGGACTCCGAGTCATACTCCGTGCAGTCGGTGCGCCTCGGCTACCGTTCGCCGATGTCGAACGTGGTGTTCGTCGACCATGCCGGAATCAGCGGCGTGCGTCCCGACCAGCCGTTCACCGTGCAGGTGTTTGAAGGACTTGTGCGCGTGAACATGAGCTCACCGCAGACCGGACTCCGCGTCTATGACGTGACCGGACGCCAGGTGCTCTATATCCCTGAGGTATACAACAACTTCGAGTTCGAGCTGCCGGCCGGCACATACGTCATAGTCACCGACCAGTGCGGCACTCCGGCAAAAGTTGTGATATAGACCCGCGCCGACACCGTATACACAAAAAAATTCGTAACTTTGCAGCATGAATGCAAAAGAACCTGTCGTAGCCGTATATTGCGCGTCGAGCGCGAGTCTGGCTCCGGAATATTATGAGGCGGGCCGCCTTACGGGTCGCCTGCTGGCAGAACGTGGCGCCGCCGTGGTGAACGGCGGCGGCCGCATGGGTCTGATGGCGGCCGTCAGCGACGGCGCTATGGAAGCCGGCGGCACAGCCATAGGCGTGATACCGCAGTTTATGGTCGACAACGGCTGGCACCACACCGGGCTTAGCCGTCTGGAGACAGTGGCAAGCATGCACGAGCGCAAAAAGCTCATGGCCGACATGGCCACAGCGGCCATAGCCCTCCCCGGCGGAGTAGGCACATTCGAGGAGCTGACAGAGATCATCACCTGGCGGCTGCTCGGGCTGTACGACGGCAACATAGTGATACTGAACCTCGGCGGGTATTACGACCCGCTGCTGGAGATGTTCCGCCGCGCCATGGACGAGAACTTCATGAAGCCCGACCACAGCGGACTGTGGGCAGTGGCCGCCACGCCGGAAGAAGCCGTGGAGCTGGCGCTGGCGCCGTGTACCGTTCATAAGTTTACACAGAAATTCTGATGACATCAGCCGTATCGTCAGACAGCATGCCGGCGACAGATTCGCTGCCGGTGTACGGAGCGCCTCTGGCCGATACCGTCGCCGGTCCCCGCCGGCCCGAGCAGTTCGTCTCCGCTCTTGATTCAGCCGGAATCGCCCGGCTTGAGGAGATTTCGGCCGCCGTACCGGCCGACACGCTTGCATCGTGTCCGCCCGGGCCTCCGGCATGGCAGTCGGGCATCGAAGGCCGTGGAAGGCAGAAACTCAGCGGCACGGACTCCGGACTGCTCACCATACTCACGCTCATCTTCGTGGCATTGGCCATGAATTTCCGCCATTGCCCTCGCATATTGGCCAACTTTGTCGGCGAACTGCTCACAGTACGCCGCCGCAGCAACATGTTCGACGAGCACACCGTCAACGAGACCCGGGTGGTAGTGCTGCTGATTATCCAGTACATAGCCTATCTGGGCATACTGCTGTATGCCCTTGTGGCGATGCGTCAGCCCGTGTCGGAGAGCCATATATTCGGCGATGTAGCCCGTCTGACGGGACTTGCCGCAGGCTACTACTGCTTCCAGATCTGCGCCTACAACCTCAGCGGCTACGTGTTCGGCACGGCCGAGGGAAGGCGCCAATGGCTGCGGGGATTCAACTCGTCGCAGTCGCTGGCCGGTCTGGCGCTGATGATACCGGCACTGATCACCATCTTCTATCCCGATGCCGCCCGGCCCACGCTGATAGTGGCTGCGTGCCTCTATCTTACGGCCCGGCTGGCATTCATAGTCAAAGGATTTAGAATTTTTTTCACAAGAATTGGGTCTTTGGTCTATTTTATTTTGTACCTTTGCACCTTGGAAATAATTCCGGTGATAATCGTATACCAAATCGCGATGTATTTGGTCAACCACAGCCCTCAACAATAGGCTATGCAGCCTCAACCAAAAACAATACCGTAGAGTGAACGTAAAGAAAATCTTAGTTTCCCAGCCTAAACCCACAAGCGAGAAGTCGCCGTACTTCGAGATTGCGCGCAAGCATGAGGTAGAAATCGTATTCCGCCCCTTCATCAAGGTAGAGGGGCTGACTGCTAAGGAATTCCGTCAGCAGAAGGTTTCAATCGGCGAGCATACCGCAATCATTTTCACCGCCAAGACCGCCATCGACCATTTCTTCCGGCTGGCAGAAGAAATGCGTGTCAACATCCCCGATACTATGAAGTATTTCTGTACCAGCGAGTCAATCGCCAATTATCTGCAGAAATACATCATCTACAGAAAACGCAAGATTTTCGCAGGCAAGACAGGCAAACTGCCCGAACTCCTTCCCTCGATGCTCAAGCATAAGAACGAGAAATTCCTTCTGGCTGTATCCGATGTCAACAACGGCAGCGAGCAGGAGTTTCTGGCTCAGAACAATCTCAACTATACGCGTGCCGAAATGTACCGCACTGTCAGCAACGACTTCGCTCCCGACGAGCCGTTCGACTACGACATGCTGGTGTTCTTCAGCCCGCAGGGCATTGAATCGCTCGTGAAGAATTTCCCCGACTTCAATCAGGGCGAAATCCGTATCGCCACATTCGGCGCCACAACCGCCCAGGCTGCGCGCGACGCCGGTCTCCGCATCGATGTCGAGGCTCCCACCGTGAAGGCGCCTTCGATGACAGGCGCAATCGACCTGTTCCTTACCGAGAACAAGGAGTGAAAGGTCTGAGACTATACAAAAAAGAAAAACTCTGCAGCACCATAGCCATAGACCAGCTCTTCGGCCATGGTGCCGCCGATGACGTACACGGCGCGCTGGCATTTCCGCTGCGCGCCGTGTGGCGTCTGAACCCTACGCGCCACTCCGACGCTCCGATAGCGTTTCTGATTTCGGTGCCCAAGCGGCGGCTGCGGCATGCCGTTGACCGTGTGGCCATGCGACGGCGCATCCGCGAGGCATACCGTCTCAACCGCCATGACTTCCACTTGCCCGAAGGCGCCCGGGTGGATCTGGCTTTTGTGTATGTAGGCAGTTCGCTGATGAGCTATGCTTCAGTAGAAAAAGCCATGCTCCGCCTGCTGGGCGACGTGGAAAAATCCTTTAGAACCGACTTTTGAATGAATCCGATCAGTCGTGCGGCAGTGTGGCTGCTGTCCTTGCCGCTGCATTTCTACAGGGCGTGCATCTCGCCTATGTTTCCCCCGAAATGCCGCTTCATACCTACATGCAGCAGTTATGCTCTTGAAGCTCTCCAGCGTCACGGTCCGCTGCGCGGCAGCTGGCTGGCGCTGAAGAGAGTATGCCGCTGTCATCCCTGGGGAGGCAGCGGATATGACCCTGTGCCATGACACTGAGGGAGCTCGACAACATCCATACCCATGTGGCAGATGAAGGCCGGGGTGCCTCCGCTCTGGTGAACCTCGAACCGGAACAGCTGCCCGACAGCGCCGGATGGTATTCCACCGGCATACATCCGTGGCGCGCCGCCGAGGCTGCCGTACTGTGGCCGCTGGTGGAGAGTGCCGCCCGGCATCCGCATGTGCTTGCCATAGGAGAGTGCGGACTCGATGCGCTGCGCGGGCCGGACATGGCATTGCAGCGAGAGGTGTTTCTGAAACATATCGGTCTGAGCGAGGCTCTGGGCAAGCCGCTGCTGATACATGCAGTGCGCTGCTGGCCCGAACTCATTGCCCTGCGCCACAATCTCAATCCGGCTCAGGAATGGATAATTCACGGCTTCCGAGGCAAGGCAGAGCTTGCCGCGGAACTACTGCGCCATGGCTTCAGCCTTTCGTTCGGACTCAAATATAATGAAGACGCATTCCGTCTGACACCGCCGGAGCGCCGCTACCGCGAGACAGACACAGTATCTTAGAGCAGGTTCTTAGCCGGGGTTGTCGGCCAACTGCAAAGCTTTTTCGAGAGTGTATTCGGGCACATCATCGCCGCCGGCTTCGAGCATGCTTACCCGCTGGTTGAAGAGAGCGCTTATTTCGGCGCCGCTCATCTGAAATTCCTTGCCGTACAGCTCGAAGGCACGGACGGTTTCAAGACTGTCGCTTTTCAATGCAGTCTCATAGGCCTGCAGGGCGCGGTCCATGAAGCGCTGCGAGTTTTCAAAACTGTTGTCGCTGGCATTGTTATAGAACAGAGCCAGATAGGCCTGGTCGGAAGCGCTCAGCGAGTCGAGTCCGATAAAGGCCGAATCGGCGCGGGCGAGGTTTCTTTCATTGTAGGTCGATGCGAAGGCAACATCGAAATGCGGTGCGGTATCGGCCGGCAGGGGCTTTTGCTTGTCGGTCGAGCAGGACGCCAGCAGGCAAAGGGCCGTCAGAAGTGTCGGAAGGAGTTTTTTCATTGTGTGCAGCATTATTGTCATGACAAAATTATGCAATATACATCAAGAATACAAATCGGCGCGTGAAAAGTTCATCATCCGGGGTGTGAGGATGATTCGCAGTTCCGATAAAATGTTGTAAATTTGCAGTATGAAAAAGATAGCCAGTTTCACCATAGACCACAATCGCCTGCTCCGAGGCGTGTATGTGTCGCGCCGCGACATCACCCCCTCGGGCGATGTGCTCACCACTTTCGATATACGCATGACCGAGCCGAACCGTCAGGAGGCACTTTCGCCCAAGGCCCTTCATGCCATGGAACATCTCGCCGCCACATATCTGCGCAACGATGCCGAATGGCAGTCGCGCATAGTCTACTGGGGACCCATGGGTTGCTGTACAGGCAACTATCTGATAGTGCAGGGCGAGACCGAACCGGCCGACATACTGCCGCTGCTGCGCCGCTGCTTCGCTTTCATTGCCGATTACACAGGTGACATACCTGGCGCCACGCCGCGCGACTGCGGCAACTACAGCTATATGGACGCCCGGGGAGCATCGGCAGCCGCCCGCACATACCTTGACGAAGTGCTTGCAGCCCCGGGCGAGGAAAACCTGAACTATCCCGAGGACTGAGAGCCGTCAGATTGTGACAGGCGACTGCTTTATCTCGTCCATCACAAAGACACTCTGCACCGAATCGATCATGGGCAGGTTGCCCATGCGTTCGGTCACGAAGCTGCGGTAGCTCTTCATGTCCGGTACCTGGACTTTAAGCATATAGTCGAACTCGCCCGATATATTGTAGCATTCCACCACTTCGGGCATATTGTGCACTTCAGCCGCGAAATCATTATGAATGGCGGTGTTGATGTGGCGCAGCCGCACGTTGCAGAACACGGTGAAGCCGCGGCCTACCTTCATCATGTCGATACGGGCCGAATAGGCGGTGATGACACCTTCCGCCTCAAGCCGGCGCAGGCGCTCGAACACCGGGGTGGGCGAACGGTGTACTTTGGCGGCCAGTTCCCTGACCGAAAGACGGGCGTTCTGCTGCAGGACGCGGATTATGTCCACGTCGATATCATCAATTTCTCTGTTGGAATTCATATGTTCGGTTTTTGCTGCAAATTTAGCTGTTTATGGAACGATATGCAAGCCAACGGCGTATAAAATAGCTATGATGTTCTAAAATTTCCGTTCTGTTAGGTCGTTTCGACTGTTTGGCCTAACTTTGCAAGCAAAAACAGAACGATTATGCAATCAACCGGACTACACTTCGATACACTTCAGCTTCATGCCGGTCAGACCGACCGGAACGACCCGACAGGCGCACGCGCCGTGCCGATTTACCAGACAGCCGCCTATCTTTTCGCCGACGCCGGTCATGCCGCCGACCGTTTCGCGCTCAAAGACCCGGGCAATATCTATGGCCGTCTGACCAATCCCACACAGGATGTGCTCGAACAGCGTGTGGCAGCCCTTGAAGGAGGCGCGGCCGCTCTGGCAGTGGCATCGGGTGCGGCGGCGGTGACCTATGCGCTGGAGAACGTGCTCGGTCCCGGCGACCATATCGTAGCCGCCGACAACCTCTATGGCGGAACATACAATCTGATAGTGCATACGCTGGCGTCCAGAGGCATAGACTACACCATTGTGAATCTCAATGATAATGCCGCGCTTGAGGCCGCCATACGTCCGGAGACAAAAGTAATCTACGGCGAGACCTTCGGCAACCCCAACAGCGATATCACCGACTTCGACAGCATAGCGGCCACCGCGCACCGCCACGGCATACTGTTCATAGTCGACAACACATTCGGCACACCGTGCCTGATACGCCCGCTCGAACATGGTGCCGACATAGTGGTGCACTCGGCCACCAAATTTCTGGGCGGACACGGCACCACACTCGGAGGAATAATAGTGGACGGAGGCCGCTTCGACTACAAGGCGCATGCCGGACGCTATCCGACGATAGCCGCACCCGACCCGAGCTACCATGGGGCAGTGTTCGCCGACGCCGCGCCCGAAGCTCCGTTCGTCAGCCGCATCCGCGCTGTGGTACTCCGCGACGAAGGAGCCTGCATCTCGCCGTTCAATGCCTTCCTGCTGCTGCAGGGCATCGAGACCCTGTCGTTGCGTGTGGAGCGTCATGTGTCGAACGCCCTTGAGGTGGTGCGCTTCCTTGCCGCGCATCCGAAGGTGAAGTCGGTGAGCCATCCGTCGCTTGAGTCGCATCCCGACCACGGACTCTACCGCAAATACTTCCCCGCCGGAGGGGGCAGCATATTCACCTTTGAAATCCGGGGAGGCCGTGAGGCCGCATGGCGCTTCATCGACTCGCTGCGGATATTTTCGCTGCTGGCCAATGTGGCCGATGCCAAGAGTCTGGTGATACATCCGGCCACCACCACCCACTCGCAGATGGACGAGGACGAGCTCTCACGCGCCCATATCACACAGTCCACCGTCCGGCTCAGCATAGGCATAGAATATATAGGCGACATCATCGACGACCTCGCCGCCGCTCTTGATAAAATATAAATATGTAGTACAGATTTGTTTCCATGGAAAGCGTTGCATCATTTCTCGCGGCCGAACATCCGACCGCACTGTCGTTTGAAATACTGCCTCCCGTGCGCGGGGGCAGTATCGAACGCACACTCGAGAGCATACGGCCTCTGCTGGAATTCAATCCGGCCTATGTAAACATCACAACCCACCGTACGGAAGTGTCGTATACGCCCGCCGGCGGGGGAGCATACCGCTGCGTCACCGCAAAAAAGCGGCCGGGCACAGTGGCCATTGCCGCAGTGCTGCGCGAGCGTTTCGGCATCCGCGCCGTGCCGCATATCATCTGCGGCGATTACAGCCGTGGAGAAATCGAAGACCAGCTGATAGACCTTTCGTATCTGGGCATTACCGATGTGCTGGCGCTCCGTGGCGACAGAGAACGGGCCGCCTCGGTGTTCACCACCAGTCCCGACGGCCATAACCACGCCGACTCGCTCTGCCGACAGATAGAAGACTTCAACAAGGGCAGAATGGTCGATGGCAGCGAGGCCGAGGCACCGTCAACGCCGTTTACTTTCGGTGTGGCCGGCTATCCCGAAAAGCATGAAGAGGCCATGAACCTCAGCACCGATATCGCCAATCTGAAGGCCAAGGTAGACAGCGGGGCCTCCTATGTCGTGACCCAGATGTTTTTCGACAACAGCCGCTATTTCGACTTTGTGGGCCGTTGCCGCGACGTCGGAATCACTGTGCCTGTGATACCCGGACTCAAGCCGTTGACGTCGCTGCGCCAGATGGCATTGCTGCCCAGAGTGTTCCATATCGATTTCCCGGACGAGCTTTCCGCTGCACTCCTGCGCTGCACAAGCGATGCGGAAGTCAGGACACTCGGAATAGAGTGGGCCGCTGCCCAGGCCCGCGAGCTTCGTGAAAAGGGAGTGCCGAGCATACATTTCTACTCCATGCACGCGGTGCAGAGCGTGGCCGAGATAGCAAGGAGGATATATTGAAAATCAGACATATGACGACAGATACGCGAAACAGACAGCTCAGACAGATACTTGCCGAACGGGTGATGCTTCTCGACGGGTCGACCGGTGTGATGATACAGCGGCTCGGACTCGGCGAAAGCGATTTCCGGGGCAATAGATTCGCCGGACACAGCCGCCCGCTCAAAGGCGACAACGATGTGCTGTGTCTGACTGCGCCCGAAATCGTGTCGGACATACACCGCCGCTATCTTCAGGCGGGAGCCGATATAATAGAGACAAACAGTTTCAATGCCAACCGGCTGTCGCAGCGTGAATACGGGCTTGAATCATATGTCCGCGACATAAACCTGGCGGCCGCCACTCTGGCGCGGCGTGAGGCCGACAGTTTCGCCGCCGACGGTCGTCCGCGTTTCGTGGCCGGCTCAATGGGGCCTACAGCCCATGCCGCCTCGCTGCCCGCCGATGTCGATGACCCGGCGCTGCGAAGTACCGACTTCGGCGAACTCTCCGAGGCCTATGCCGAGCAGGCCGGCGCTCTGATTGACGGCGGTGTGGACATGCTGCTGATAGAGACCATATTCGACATCATCAACGCCAAAGCTGCCGTAGCTGGCGCGCGCCGGGCCATGGAAGAGCGTGACTGCGACGTGCCGCTGATACTGTCCATGACCGTGTCGGATACTTCGGGACGCATACTTTCCGGACAGACTCCCGAAGCCTTTCTCTCCATTATGGAGTATGCGAGGCCTCTGGCCGTGGGGTTCAACTGTTCGGCCGGGCCGGCCGGACTGATGCCGTTTGTGCGCAGGCTTGCGGCGGAGTCGCCCTTCCCGGTGATATTCTTTCCCAATGCCGGGCTGCCTGACTCGCTCGGACACTATGCCGAGACTCCTGAGCGCTTTGCCTCGGCGCTGAGGCCGCTCCTTGCCGAGGGTGCGGTAAACATCATAGGCGGCTGCTGCGGCACCGGCCCCGACCATATAGCCCGGTTGGCGCAGGAGATAGCGGCAATGCGCCCCGCCACTCACCGCCCGGCGCCGGAGCATGCCTCCGCATGGCTGGCAGGCATGGACGAATTTTCCGACAGCCGTGGCTTTATCAACATAGGCGAGCGCTGCAATGTGGCCGGAAGCCGTAAATTCCTGCGTCTGGTCAAGGAGCGGCAGTACGACGAGGCTGTGGCCATAGCCCGGCGCCAGGTAGAGGACGGCGCCATGATACTCGACATAAACTTCGACGACGGCATGCTCGATGCCGCCGCCGAGATGCAGCATTTCCTGCGGCTGCTTTCAGCCGACCCGCTTGTGGCATCGGTGCCATGGATGATAGATTCGTCGGACTTCGCTGTCATACGCACGGCTCTGCGCAATGTGCCGGGGCGTGCCATAGTAAACTCCATATCGCTGCGCGACGGCGAGGAGGAATTTCTCGCGCGTGCCCGGGAGATTCTTTCTTATGGAGCGGCAGTGGTGGTGATGGCTTTCGACGAAGAAGGGCAGGCCACCAGCTTTGAGCGGAAGACCGCAATCTGCCGCCGGGCCTACGGCCTGCTTGTCGGCGCCGGATTCAGTCCGCGCGATATTATCTTCGACCCCAATGTGCTTACAATCGCCACCGGCATGCCGGAGCACGACCGCTATGCCCTCGACTATATCCGGGCCGTGGAGTGGATAAGCCGCAATCTGCCCGGTGCCAAGACCAGCGGCGGACTGAGCAACCTGTCGTTCGCCTTCCGTGGCAACAACTATCTGCGTCAGGCCATGCACGCGGTGTTTCTCTATCATGCCATCGGCGCCGGACTGTCCATGGCCATCATGGATCCGTCGGCAAAGGTCACCTACGACTCCATTCCGCCGGAGCTGCTCGCACTGCTTGAAGATGCCATATTGTGCCGTCGTCCCGATGCGACGGAACGGCTTGTCAGCCGGGCTACCGCCTTCTGTGGCGATGCAGCCGCAGAGACAGTCCGGGACAGTGCGGCCGAGGCCGATGCCGACACACGGCTTGTGCGTGCGCTCCTGAGCGGTGACGAGTCCACACTGGCCGTCGACCTTGCCGAAGCGGTGGAAAACCATGGCTCAGACGCCGGCGCGGTGGTCGAAGGTCCGCTGATGGCCGGCATGGAGGAAGTGGGGCGGCGATTCGAGAGCGGCCGCATGTTCCTGCCTCAGGTAGTGAAGAGCGCCCGCACCATGCACCGCGCGGTGGAGCTGCTCCGTCCGCAACTCGAAGCCGGAAGGAAGTGTTCGTCGAGCCGAGGCAAAGTGCTACTCGCCACCGTCAAGGGCGATGTCCACGACATAGGCAAGAACATAGCGGCGGTGGTGATGCGCTGCAATAATTTCGAGGTGATTGACCTCGGTGTGCAGGTAGAGGCCCGCCGGATAGTGGAGGCTGCCAGAGAGCATCGTCCCGACTTCATTGGCCTCAGTGGACTGATCAGTCCGTCGCTCGATGAAATGGCCGTGGTGGCCGAGGCATTGCGCGAGGCCGGAATCACCGTGCCGCTGATGGTAGGCGGCGCGGCCACATCGGAGCTGCACACCGCCATGCGTATAGCGCCGGCCTATGGTCGGGGAGTGGTGCTTCGGGTGTCGGATGCCTCGCAGAACGCGGTGGCGGCATCGCGGCTGCTCTCGGACCCGGAAGGTGAGGCAACGCGTATACGCGAGCGGCAGGAAAGTCTGCGGCAGAGTTATGTCGCCGCCGGTGACGACGGCGCAACCCGGCGAACAGAAACTGCTCCGCGCGAATCCTCTCCGGCGCCTTCATTCCTCGGAACCCGAACACTGCCCGAGGTGACAGTCGGCGAAGTGCGGCCCTTCATCAACTGGACATACTTCTACAACTGCTGGAAAGTGAGCGGAGCAGCCACAGCCCACGGTACGGAGCTTGCCAAGGTTGCGGAAGAACTTAAACGAGATGCCGATGAACTGCTCGACACACTTGTCGGCGCCACACTGCGCTGCCGTGTCGGATTCTATCCGGCTCACACCACAGGCAACAGCATAGTTATAGACGGCACCGAGCTGCCGACTCCCCGTCAGCGTAAGGCCGACAATCCGCTTGCTCTCTGCGACTTTGTGGCGGCCGAAGGCGCCGGCGACCATGTGGGCTGTTTTGCAGTGACCATAGGCGACCGCCTGCGCGAGGCTCTGGCCGACGCCGAAAGTTCCGGCGATGATTACCGGCGGCTGCTGCTGCAGTCGCTCTGCGACCGTCTGGCCGAGGCCACGAGCGAGTGGCTGCATTACCGGGTGCGCACATCGCTGTGGGGGTATTCTCCCGACGAAGCCTATGATGCCGATGCCATCAGGCGCGGCCGTTACCGTGGCATACGTCCGGCCATAGGCTATCCGTCGCTGCCCGACCAGCGCCGGATGCACATACTGGCATCGCTCATCGCTCCGTCGGAGATAGGTGTGGAGGTGACCGCGAACGGGGCGCTCAGCCCCGCCTCGTCGGTGGCCGGGCTTTATATAGCTGCGCCGGACGCAAGATATTTCAGTGTGTGAGTTAATTAGACTAATTAGACTAATTAGACTAATTAGTCTAATAAGTCTAATAAAAGCTGCGGAATCTTTGCGGATTCCGTTTTTTATGCCGATATTTGCACAGAAGTATATATCTGAAAAACATTACATACTATGCGCATACACTCGGATACAATCGTTTTTTGCAGTCTGATTCTGCTGTTGCTCGGATGTGTGGCCTGCCGACAGCAGCGCCCGACGACCGATGAAGAAGAAGAGCGTCTATTCATGCTCGTGTACGAACCCGGAGCGGAAGGCGATTTCGCCACCGCCATACACAGGGCCGACTCCCTGCTCGGAAATGTGGAAATGGGTGATACCCTGAAAGCTTATATTATGGTAGAACGCAGCACGGCGATGTTCAACAGCGGACAGTATGTCCGGGCGGAAGAGGCTGCCGATACACTGCTGGCCTTCAGCCGGAAACACGGAATCACAGATATGGAGATACAGGCTCTGGCCAACAAGGGAGCCGCACTCCGCCGCCAGAACCGCTACGATGCGGCCATGGAATGTCTGGCCAAGGCTCTGGAACTCGCCACCGATGTCGGCGACAAGGAACAGGAGCAGAATCTGGCCGACCAGCTTGCGGTGATATACATAGAACTCGGACGGTCGGGCGAGGCTGTCGAACTTGCCGGACGTGCCCTGCGCCTTGCCGTGGAACTCGATGACGAGATGGCTGCTGTAGGCTCGGCTTCAACCTACGGAAGCGCACTCGTGGCCCAGGGCCGCTATCAGGAGGCCATTGACGGACTCATGCCTTACCGCCCGGCGGCTCTCGCCGGTCATCCGGTGTATGCTGTGAAATATCTTACGCCCTTGTTTACCGCTTATATCAAGCTTGACTCGCTCGACCTTGCCGAAGAAGCCATAAACGAAGCTGCTGCCGCGGCAGAACCTCTTGGCAAAGAGCATATCTCCAACATGGTTGTCCTTCAGGCCAAAGCAGCTCTGGCCAAGGCCCGGCACGACTATCAGCGCCAGTATGCCCTGTATTGCAGTATCGACAGTCTGGACTCGCACGGCAAAAGCGCCGCTGCGGCTTTGCTCGACCGGGCTGTATGCCTGCACGACATGGGGCGCGATGCTGAAGCCTTTCTGAAGATGAATGCCGCCTATAAGGCACTCGACTCGCTGCGGAGCGCAGAACTTCAGGAGCGCCTGTCGGAACTGTCGGTGAGCTACGGCGCTTTGCAGAAAGACCTTGAAATCGAGCGTCTCGGACGGCAGCGGCTTCTGCTGTGGGGCGGTATCGCCCTGTCGGTGCTGCTGCTCGGCATTGTGGTGTATGTGTTTCTGTCGCTGCGTAGCCGTGCCTTGCGCCGTCATGCCATGGAAAAGCAGCGTCAGTATGTCGAAGGACTTGAGGCCGAGCGCGGACGTGTGGCCCGCGAGCTGCACGATGATGTGGCAGGACGGCTGACCGCCTTGCGTCTGGCACTTCCGGCGATGTCGGCCGAAGAGATAGAGCGGAGCCTCAGCGGACTCAACGAGAGTGTCCGCTCGCTGTCGCACCGCATGCTGGCACCCGAATTCGAGAAAACCGCCTTTACACAGTTGCTGCTCGAATATGTACGCAAACTCCGGCAGAGCATACCGACAGTCGATTTCCGTCTCAGCGACGAAGGCAGCTACGACTGGTCGGCTCTGAGGCCGGAGGAAAGTCAGGAACTCTACCGCATTGTGCAGGAGGCTGTAAGCAATGCGCTCCGGCATGCGGCACCGTCGTACATACACATACAGCTTGACGGTGCAGGCCGGAACATGGAGCTGCGTGTCATCAACGACGGCTCCGCCCCGGGCGAAGAGTCCGGCGGCATCGGCCGGCGGAGCATCGGAGCGCGTACGGCCCTGCTCGGCGCAACACTGCGCACCGACTGTCGCGACGGAGTGTATACACTGTCGCTAACCCGCTGAGACGGACAGCCGGCACGGTCGGATTTATGGTTTTCACTAAATTCGATTTAGCGAAAACCATAATTAAATAGATGCCTTAAAATTAAGCAATCAAAAGAAAGCGCCTATCTGCCATAAATTTCATATCTTTGCATCAAAGAGCCGAAAACAATCACTATGATATATGAAAACTGTACTCGCAATCGATGACCATCCTATAGTTCTCGAAGGCTTGAAGAGTGTGCTTTCCGAGCGCAAATACAAAGTCGAAAAAGCCGATTCCGCGCAAGCGGCCATGGAAATTTGCAAAGCCCGCCCGGATATTGACCTGGTTGTATGCGACCTTTCACTAAAAGAAGGTACTGACGGACTTGACCTTATCAAAGCCATGCGCGAGTCTGGATTTATTAAGCCGACGATAGTATATACCATGCATGAGGAACTGTGGAACATCGCTTCGCTGCTTAAGGCCGATGTCGAGGGAATCGTGCTCAAGGGCGATGATGTCAGCGAGCTGGTTTTTGCCATTGACCGAGTGGCTCAGGGCAAGACATACCGCAGCGCCGCCTTCGACGAGCGCCGCACCGAGGCTCTGAATACCGATGGCATCCTGTCATCTATTGATATAGAAGTGTTGCGCCGACTGTCCAAGGGCGAGCACAACCGCGACATATCGGCCGCCATGTGTCTGAGCGAGAAGTCGATTGAATATCATCGCTCGAATATCCTCAAAAAACTATGTGCCAAGACCATGGCCGAGGCTACACGCCGCGCCATACGTCTGGGCATCATCACGGTGATGTGCATCATGATTGCGACACCGGCCTGAGAGACATCATCCCCCGCACATATAGCAGTCTGTTTATGGATTTCCCTAAATTTTATTTATGGAAATCCATAATTGTTTATATGTCAATGATTTAAAATTGAATTTTTATAGGGGTATACGCTCTGGATTTTATACCTTTGTACAATAATGCTTAAATATAATGTGAAGAAGAAATAATTCTCTGAAAATACACACACACAAACAAAAGAAAAATCCTGCGATACAGGCTGCGTGATGCAGACGTTTCGCAGGATTTTTTTGGAAGAAGGTGATTCCGTATTACGCTTACTGCAACTTCTCTGCTGCTTCGTGTGAATTTCCGGAATCCCGGCTGCTTATATCACTACCTTATATACCTCTGTGCCAATCATGAGAATGACAATCTTTCTTTCGGGAATGACATACCGACATTTGCCGCGACCCTTGAAAAGAAGGATACCGTCAATACCGTATACACACACGTCGCTTGCTTCGGGAGCGGAAATCTCCAGTACGCCGTCTGTAACGACGTAGTCTGCGTTGTCGGCGCGGAGTATCGCGACATCTGTGACGATGCCGGCTTTAAACCAGTCGCTTTCCACCCTGCCTTTGACGGGATGCTCTGCCACAAGACGATATTCTCCGACTTCTGCCGGATTCTCGAATGTCGCGTTCACCACGGGCTTCCCATCCTCGTCAAAATCCACTTCGACTTCAAGAGAGGCGGGGAGCACATCATTTTTACTTTCGAGAGTATATGTTGTCTGAGAATGGATATGACCGGCATTCGCATTGGCAAAATGTTCGGGAATCCTGACTGCTTCGGCCTTCCCCTCTGCATCCGACATCGTAGCCTTGTCAGCTTCAGACGCAATGCTCTGGGTGAACACCGGTTTACAGGTCATCTCCACCTGGGAGCCGTTCTGCCGCATCTCCACAGGCATCTCTGTGATGGCTGCCGCCACCTCCTCATAGTCGAATACGTTGCAGAGTGCTTTCATATGGTCCTTCATGCCGTCGAGCACATAATAGTGCGTAAAGGGCGTCTTGACCTTAGTGTAAAAGTTTTCGTCGCGGCATACGAGTGCAGCCGATTCGGGCGTGAAGGGAGAGTCGGGTGTCATGCAATACCATACATTCACCGGCAGTTCCGAGTCAGAAGTGTAGAAGGGAACCCATCCGTTGCTTGTGACCTTAAGGTCGCGCAAGGTAGAAGGAAGGACTATCTCCTGAAGGCTTTTGCAGCCTCTGAATGCTCCGGTTACAGTAGTCACACCCTCGGGCATGTCAATCGAGACCAGCGATGTGCTATAGAACGCCATGTCGCCAATTATCTCAAGTCCGTCAGGCAGACTTATCTCCTCGATAGAGCAACTCGCGAAGGCGGAGCTTCCGATTTTTGTCACGTTTGCCAGTCCCGTCACTTTTTTCAGTCTCCGGCAATAATTGAATGCGTTTGGCCCAATCTCTTTCACACCGTCAGGAATATGAATGAACGGTATGTCTGTGCTGGTAAAAGCATCCTCCACTGAAGTAAGTCTGCTGTCGTCGGGAATAATGACCCCCTCCGAAAGATTGGAGAAATAGAATGCGAGAGAACCCAGTTCCATTACTGTCGCAGGAATAGTCAGCGGCCCGGTCAGGTACGATGTGCTCCGGAACGCTTCTTTTCCTATGGAGGTCAGACTCTCCGGGAATCCACCCTCAATCTCGACAACCTTCGAGCTGTGGAACATTGCGTCCGGTATGCTCTGCACGCCTTCCTCTATTTTCAGTCTGGTGTAGCCGGACAGTCCGCGGAACGCTCCCTCGCCATATACCACGTCTCTGCGCATTGTCAGAAGATCGTCGGCATATGTCGCAGATCCGGAATACTGGTAGTAGAAAGCGTTTTTGCCAAGCTCGCGCAACGCGGATGCCTGCCTGAACGTCACCTTGCAGCCGCCAAGTCCGGATTCTCCGATTGCCTCGAGGTTCTCGAAATCTGTCATATCCGCTGTGATTCCGGCCCCGGCAAATGCATAATTACCAATCCTGCGCACCTCTTTTGTGAGCAGATTGCAGGATTTGAGAGTCATTCCGGTGAAAAGAGAATCCGGAATCTCTGTTATCGGCTGTCTGTCCGGACTCTCCTCGATGTTGACATGGTATGAGGGAGAAGGATATACATAACGAGGCTCGGCAAAGGCAGCCGTACCAAGTCGGCTCACTGAAGCAGGAAGTTTATATTCGATTGTGGAGCCTTTCGGATAGGATATGCCTGAGAAAGCCCGTTTCCCGATGCTCTCGATGGTAGAAGGCAGCACGGGCGCTCCCTCAAGCGTGCATCTATAGAACGCATAGTCATCTATCGCCTTGACAGGATAAGATTCTCCGCCAATCTCGACATATGCCGGGATTTCGGGAATGCCCGTGTATTCCTTATGGCTCACGGCAAGGTATAGCCCGTCACCTTCACAGATTTTATAATTTATATCGCCGGAAGAGACTATCACACCCGGCAGCAACTCAAAATCACGTTCGCTGATATAGGCAAACTCCTTCCAGATATCTTTTGACCGGAAACTGTCGGCTGTGGAGTATGGCACACTCAGCTCGGCACTGCAATATACCCACTCCGCGAAAACATTGCTGTTGATATCCGGGATATTTACAAACCTTACGATTACCTCTTCCAAAGCATCGTCTCCTTCGAATGCCCGGTCTCCGATTCTGACAAGCTTTGAACCCAATGTAAGCGATTTCAGATTGACACACCCGGCAAAGGCTCCCTCGCCGATTTCCTGCGCTCTTTCTATATCCAGCCGAGTGATTCCTGTGGAGGCATACATATTCGCCGGGATAATGTCAACATCCCACAAGACTGCTGGTATACCCTCTTCGGTCAGTGACGCACAACCCATGAAGAGAGAGTCGCCGATACGGACGATGTCCGAACTGTCGCTGATTTCCACGCTCTCAAGAAGCGGACAAGCGCTGAATGCTCCCTCGTCCAGGCGCAACTGGCTACCGTCGCCATTGACTACGATGCGCGTCAGGGTAGGAATCGATGCGAACGCGTACTTGCCGATGTCAAGGCGCGAGCCTGCCGATATGATGACATTCGTCACAGAGCTCCCCTTGAAGGCTTCCGCTTCAACAGATGTCACTTCATACACGTCATCACCATACTGTACGCAAGCGGGAACGACTACTTCCCCCGCATACGCGCTGTCATCACCGACGGGAGCGATCACTGCCGCCGTCTTGAACTCAGGGCTCAGGATTCTGTAACACAGACCTCCGGCTGTAAATGTCTCATCGTCTGTGATTACCGGAGCCGCAACAAATGGCTTCCATTCATAGGTAGACATCCCCTTTTTAAAGTTCCATCCGTCCCAGCATCCATCGGTCAGCAAACGTCCTGACGCTCCCACGCCTGAATATTCGAATTCACCGTCTGAAACAGACCTCACCCAGTATGACCAGTATGACCTGTACCAGCCTGCTCCCCAGAAGTCATCAGTGTCTCCCGCGAGCCAGTTGTCATAATCATAGCTGGGACGGCTGACGGAGTCGATGCCACGCGGATGCAGGAACAGTCCCGACGCCGACTCATAAGTCTGGCCATCATATCCGTTGTCAATCAGAAATATATCTCTGTCCTGATTAAAATCCCAGCCCAAGCCGCAGACGGTGAATCCGCCGTTCGGATCGACAGCGGAGCTAACATCCGTATATTGTATCAGTGAGTAGAGACGGGGATTCGCCTCGGTCACATCCCTCAGCATCTGGATGCCTGTCGCCTCGCCATCCCATCTGTAGCCGAAGACCATCGCGTTTTCTTCGCGGTCATCATTCCACTGGATTACAAGTGCGGCACGGTTTTTCCCCGTTCCGGTCCAGTTTTTTATGTCATCAAAAGCAAAGGCGCCATCTGATGGCAGAGGATTCGGACTATCCTCAAATTCAACTTCTGTTGCGGTCGTTGTCCGGTGTTTCTGCAGGTACAAGGAATCATAGTCAACTCCCTGAACCTTGCGCGGCACACCTGGACTGGCCAGCATGCCTGCGCTCAGGCCGACTGCCAATGATGTCAGAATTAGTTTCTGCATTACGGTTAGATTAGTGATTAAATAAGATTATACTATCAACGGGAATGCAGTCAGAGAGTCAGAACACGCCGCCAGTGTGCGTGCCTAAATAAAAAAAACCGTCACAACCGGTCAATGACCGATACGACGGGATTTGAATTCAGGATACACTTACTCCTGCCCATTATCCCGTAGGCGAAATACATATCCATGGCAAGTCTTCTGACTCGTTCCTACGAAATCGCGCCTTCTCAGAGTTGATTCACTCCAATGGCGGGGGCTATAGCTGATAAGACCAGCGGTAGCCCGAATGCGATTACGCTCTGACGGAACTTACAGCAGCGGGTACTGTTCCGGATTCACACCGGATTCCTTTTTAATGCTCCCCCGTATGCCATTAGGCATCGGGCGAACAACCATAAACGGCACAAAATTAATACTTTTTTTTCATACAGCAAAATTAGAGCCGGCTCTAAGTATATCATTCAATGATTTGAGAATTTGCTCATCCATAAACCAAGAGTTTTGTGTTGTCTAATTCTTTACGAAAATATTTGTTTTTGACGGCTGTTTCATCAACCAAGTCGACCTTTCGCCCGAGCAGTAATTGGAGTTCTTCCACAAAATCAAAAAATGTTACAAACAAATCCTGAATCTGGTCGTAGTGAAAAATCACAGAGAAGTCCACATCGCTGTCATCGTTGAAAAACGGAGTGAGTATGGAGCCGAACACCCATAGTTTAGCTACCTTGTACTTTTTGCACAGGGTTATAATCTTGTCTATGTTCATCTCTATGAGTTTCATCGGCGCAAATATAATCATTTATAATGATATAACAAAAAAAAAGCGATTCCAGAATTTCTGAAATCGCCTTTGGTGGAGTATAGCGGACTCGAACCGCTCACCTCGACACTGCCAGTGTCGCGCTCTAGCCAGATGAGCTAATACCCCTTGATTGCGCTGCAAAGTTACAGACTTTTTCCGAGTCTTCCAAATCTGCAATATGCGAGTTAATGTTATTTAACAAATATGTGCGCATTGGTTGCATAAGATTGTGTAACTTTGTATACCATGAAACGAATTCTGATTTATATTCTTCTCCTCCTGCCTTGCCTGTCGGCAATGGCGGAAGTGACAGTGGGCGCTGCCCGCACCGATGTGTATCTGCCACTGCTCCAAGGAAAAAATGTGGCGCTGTATTCTAACCATACGGGAATGGTGGGTTCGAAACATACCCTCGACCTGATGCTTGAGGGCGGTATCAATGTGCGAAAGCTCTTCTCCCCGGAACATGGATTCCGAGGCACCGCCGATGCAGGCGAACATGTCAGCGGGTCGGTCGACCCGGTGAGCGGTCTGCCTATAGTGAGCCTCTATGACGGCAAGAAAAAGGGCGTCGACCCGGCGGTTCTCAGCGATGTCGATGTGATAGTGGTGGATATCCAGGATGTGGGTCTGCGCTACTATACGTATTATTGTACGATGATCGACCTGATGAATGCCGCCGCCGCGCAAGGCAAAAAGGTGATGGTGCTCGACCGCCCCAATCCCAACGGCATGTATGTCGACGGCCCGATTCTGGATATGAAATACAAGAGCGGCGTAGGTCGTCTGCCGATTCCGGTGGTACATGGCATGACCTTGGGCGAACTGGCCGGCATGGCCTTGGGCGAAGGCTGGCTTGAGAACGGCGCCAAGGTAGATCTGACTGTGGTGCCCTGTCTGGACTATACCCACCAGACACGCTATGTGTTGCCTATAGCTCCGTCGCCCAACCTGCGCGACATGCAGGCCATCTATCTCTATCCGGCCACATGCTATTTCGAGGCTACGCCGGTGAGCCTCGGCCGCGGTACTGACATGCCCTTCAAGGTCTACGGTCATCCTGACATGAAAAACCGCAGTTTCGAGTTCACGCCGCGCAGTGTCGAGGGCGCCAAGAATCCGCCTCAGCTCGACAAGCTCTGTCATGGCGTGGATCTGCGCGGACTCAGCGATGATGAAATCATAGCCAAGGGTGTGACCATGGAATATGTCATCGATGCCTATAACGACCTCAAGGATGTGTGCGGCGACAAGTTTTTCCGCAGTTTCTTCGAGCTTCTTATCGGTCGTGGCGATATACGCGGCATGATAGAGGCAGGCCGCAGCGCCGATGAAATCAAGGCAACCTGGGCCGATGATGTCAAGGCCTTTACCGAACAGCGTCGTCCGTATCTGCTTTACGCCGAATGATTATGAGCCTGCCTGTAACTATAATACTGACAATAGCGGGCTATTTCGGCCTGCTTATGGCTGTGTCGGCCATAGCTTCGCGCGGCAGCGACAACTCGACCTTCTTCACCGGCAACCGCCGGGTGCCCTGGTTTGTGGTGGCCTTCGCCATGATGGGCGCTTCGATTTCCGGTGTCACCTTCATATCGGTGCCCGGCATGGTGGCCGAGAAGGGCTACAGCTATCTGCAGATGGTGCTGGGATTCATAGTGGGCTATCTGCTGATAGCCTTTGTGCTGGTACCGATGTTCTACCGGCGCAACATGATTTCAATCTACGGCTATCTCGAAGAGCGCTTCGGCAGCGGGAGCTATCGCACCGGCGCCTGGTTTTTCTTTGTGTCGAAGATGCTTGGGGCCGCTGTCCGCTTCTTTGTGGTGTGTTCGGTGCTTCAGCTGCTGGTGTTCGGGCCGCTTGGCATTCCCTTTGTGGTGAATGTGGTGGCCACGATAGCCCTGATATGGCTCTATACGGTGCAGGGCGGGGTGAAGACCCTGATCTGGACCGACACTCTGAAAAGCTTCTGTCTGGTGGGTTCGGTAGTGCTTTGCATCTTCTTCATAGCGTCCGATATGGGCTATGACTTCTGGGGTGTGACCAAGGCGATATTCGAGCACGACAGCTCGCGGATGTTCTATTTCGACAATCCCAAGGCGAGCACCTATTTCTGGAAGCAGTTTATCGGCGGCATTTTCATGGCCATAGCCACCACCGGTCTTGACCAGGACATGATGCAGCGCAATCTGGCATGCAAGGACTCGCGCCAGAGTCAGAAAAACATGGTGGTGAGCGGAATCACGCAGTTTTTTGTGATAGCCCTCTTCCTGCTGTTAGGCACCTTGCTGCTGATATATCTCGAGAACCATTCGATAGCCTTGCCCGAGAAGTCCGACGACATCTTCGGCATGGTGGCCACCTCGGAGGCCATGCCCGTATGGGTGGGCATACTGTTTGTGCTGGGGCTGATTGCGGCCGCCTATTCAGCCGCAGGTTCGGCTCTGACCTCGCTCACCACCTCGTTTACTGTTGATATACTTGGCGCTCACCGTCAGGAAGACCAGCGCCGTCTGACACGAATCCGCCGTATGGTGCATCTGGGCATGTCGGTGGTGATGGGTGCCGTGATTGTGGTGTTCTATTATCTGAGCAACCAGGACGCCATATCGGCGGTGTATACCCTGGCGTCGTATACCTACGGCCCGATACTGGGTCTGTTTGTGTTCGGCATGTTCACCCGCCGGGAGGTGCGCGACCGCCTTGTGCCTGCGGTATGTGTGCTGGCACCGGTGCTGTCGTGGTGTACCCAATGGGCGCTCGTACGGCTCTGGGGCTACCATACCGGCTTTGAACTGCTGCTGATCAACGCTCTCTACACAGTAGCGGGACTTTGGCTTACATCACCCGGAAAGGCAGCCGCATGTCAAAAGAACTGATCAACCGCTACGTCTGGCTGGTGGATACCATCCGCCGCTACGGACGTATATCGCGCCGCGAGCTCGATGCCTGCTGGCGCCGGAGTACATTCGGCGATGGCAGGCCGATGCCGCGGCGCACATTCTATAACTACCGCATGGGCGTAGCCCAGCTGTTGGGGCTCAACATAGAATGTGACAGCAAGACCTATGAATACTATATAAGCGAAGACAATCCCCACGACCGCAGTGTCACTGACTGGCTGCTCGATTCGTCGGCCATGAGCCATGTGCTGACAGGCGCCCGCGATGTGGCCGACCGTATATTTCTTGAAGAGGTGCCGTCGTCGCGGGCCTTTCTCGGAGTGGTAATCGACGCACTGCGCGACAACCGGCGGCTGCGCTTCGACTATCAGCCCTATACGCGCTCGCGGCCTACCGAGGGAATCGTATTCGAGCCCTATCTGCTCAAGATATTCCGCCAGCGCTGGTATGTGGCGGGACGAAATGTGGCCGAGGGCAGGCTCAAGACCTACGCGCTCGACCGCATGACCGGCTGTGTGGAGACCACCGACACATTCACTCCGGATGCAGCTTTCGATGCCGAGGCTTATTTTCACGATGCTTTCGGCATAGTGGTGACAGAGGCCGAGCCGCACCATATAGTGCTGCGCACCGACCCGCGTCAGGCCAAATATTTCAGGGCGCTTCCGCTGCACCATTCGCAGGAGGAGATGGTGCACGACGAATTCAGCGACTTCCATTACCGCCTGCGTATAACCGATGATTTTGTGTCGGAGTTGCTCAGTTACGGCTCGCGAATCCGGGTTATTTCGCCTCCGGAGCTGAAGGCGCGTCTGTGTTCGGAATATGCGCAGGCACTGAGTCAGTACGACTCACCTTCCTGATATAGGCCATTACAATCCAGGCTGTGATGAAATAGAGGCCGGTGAGAATCCACATGGCCGTGAAGGGTCGTGCCGATTCGGCCAGAGTGGCAGCGTTGCTGTTGATGCGGATGAAGCCTTCGATTCCCCAGACTCCCGGCACGAGGTCGCCGCAGAAGCGCCAGAAATCGCTCATAGCATAGCGGGGCCATGTGAGGCCGGAGAGGAACAGGAACACTACAGATGTGAACACAACAATCATGAAAGTGCTCTCGCGCTCCTTGGCGAACAGAGTCAGGGTCTGGCCGAAGAATGCCGAAGCCAGCAGTAGCGGGAAGATGAAAAGCAGATAGTCGGCAGGGTCGCCTATATGTGGCAGGCTGAAGAAACGTGGAATCATCACGAGTACATACAGAGCCATAGGCAGATATATCACTGTGTAGCACAGTGCTTTGCCGATGATGAGCGATGAAGTGGGCGCTCCGGCCACCATTTTCGGGTCGATGCCGCCGTAGCGGCGACGCCGTTCGCGCGAGCTGCCTTCGATGAGCATGACACCGAGTACGAGACTCTGCTGGAGAATGAGAATCACTATGCCGGGGATGACGAAGGAGGCGAAGCCGTCGCTGGTGTCGCCCATGAAATTGCTCTCGCTTTCAACGGGCAGCGACGCCATGCCCAGACTTGAGGCTCCGAAAGTCTCGACGCGGGCGGCGGTGACGTCGTGCATTACTTTCATCTGCAGGTCGGTCATGGCGCCGAGCAGCGCCCTGTAGCGCAGAAGCAGACTCATGTCGAAATACATCGGCACCACGGCCTGCTGTCCGACGGCGAGCCGACGGGCATAGTCCGACGGAATTTCCATGATGGCGAACACTTCGCCGGCGGCCATTCTTGCTTTTGCGTCGGCCATGTTGGCATCGTAGGAGAAAATCTCTACGGCCGGGGCGGCCGAAGCGGAGCGGATCAGTTCGCGCGACTCCGGGGTACGGCTGTTGTCGACCACCGCCACGGGCAGCTGACGCACAACTTCGGGGTTGTAAATCAGAGTGTAAACAATGGGATAGAGCAGCGGCAGGCCGATGAAGAAGAGCAGGGCTCCGGCATCGTGACGGACGATGCTGAATTCATGGGCGAAGACCTCGCCGAGTTTAGCGAACCAGTGGCCTATGTATTTCAGGGGATTCATATTATTCGGCTTATACGAATTATTCGACATAAACGGGTTTCAGGCAGGCCTTCTTGAGTTTCCATACCATAGTGCAGCCAATGGGCACGAAGAGAATCAGAGCCACATAGTAGAGCCGTACGAAGTAGATAGGCCAGCCGTTGAGGACATCGCTGACATAAATCAGAAAGAGATAGCGCACCGGAATGATGTAGCTGAATATGGCCAGCGCGCCGTACATGCTCTGCACCGGAAAACTGAAGCCGGTGAGCGAGAAGCTGAGTATGCCGGTGAGTGCCAGAATGGAGAAGCTCAGACGCGGATTAGGCAGGATGCTCACTATGAACAGTGCGAACGCCTGACAGGCCATGACAAACAGCACCACGGCCAGGGCGAACCACCAGAGCGAGCCTGCTACCGGGAAGTGGCAGTAGCCCCAGAGCAGCGAAATTATGCCCAGCCCCACAATGCTGAAGACAAGGGTATGCGGCAGCAGTTTTCCGACGAGAGCCACTGATATACGTCCGTGGGCTGTGGCGAGCCATTGGGGAGATGTGCCGTCTTTTATTTCCATGGTTATGGCGAAGGCCGTGGTGAGGAAAATCATCAGGGCGAGCACACCGTAGATAAACGATGGGCACAGATATATGGAATAGCTCAGCCAGGGGTTGCCCAGCGGGTGCTCCTGCACCGTCATTGGCTGAATCAGCGAGCCAACCATGGCAGGGTCGGCGCCGGCGCTCACCAGAGTGGCTGTGACCAGACCTCCGGCCGTAGTCACGGCGACGGTTTTGAATCCTTTGAAGGTGAGAGTGCCGGGCACGAAGTAAGTCATGTTGCTGTAGTACTCCATGGTGGGTGTACGTCCGCCGAGAGCGTCCGACTCGAAGTTGGCCGGAATGACGAAGAATCCGTATATGTCGCCACGGCGGACGGCGTCGACGGCTTTGTCGTAGCTTTCAAGCCGCCGGGTCACATCGATGGTCTCTATGGCATTGAGAGTGCGTGTCACTTTCCGCGACATAGTGGAATGGTCGAGGTCGACAACCGCCACCGGTGCCTTCACCGGGAGTCCGGGCTGCATCAGACTCACGAAGAAGAGGGCGCAGAGCACCGGCACCAGCACCATGGCGCAGATGTACATCTTCCGGCTTCCGAGCCGTCGGACTTCGCGTAATATTGAGGCTTTAAGACCGGTCATTTCGACAGTGGATTAGGGCTTGTAGATAATGGACATGCCGGGACGGAGACCGTCGACCTTTTCAGTCGGGCGGGCCTTGATCTGGAAGGTGCGGCTGTCCCATTCGCCGGTGGCCTTGGTGGAGCGCCAGGTGGCGTAGGTGCCCATGTCGCGTATGAAGTACACTTCCACTTCAATTTCTTTCTTGCCGAGGGCCGGCACCATGACTTTGATTTTCTTGCCGATGGCAAGGTCGTTGAGCAGTTCTTCGCGCACGTTGAAGGTTATCCAGCGCTTGTCGGTGCGCAGGAGGTTCATGATGGGAGCGCCGAGAGCCACGAGTTCACCGACTTCGGGATAAATCTGGTCGATGGTTCCGTCGAAGGGAGCTGTAAGATAGGCATCGTCGAGGACAGCCTGTACCTGTTCGACACCACCGTGGGCGGCGCTGACCATGGCAGCTGTCGATTCCTTGTCTTCCTTCTGGGCGCCCGATACGGCGAGGTTGTATTGGCTTTCGGCAGCGGCTGCACCGGCCTTGGCGGCATCGTAGGCGGCCTTGGCCTCATCGCGTTTCTGTTCGCTCATCACGCCTTCTTCGTAGAGGCGCTGCATTCGCTGGTAGGTCTTGCCGGTGATTTCCACGGCAGCCTTGGCCTGCTGCCAGATGTCGTAGGCAGACTGTATGATCTGTCGGCGGGTGCCGGCGTCGACCTTGCGGTTCTGGGCCTGGGCTACTTCCTGCATGGCCTCGGCCTGGGTCAGCTGAGCCTCGACCACGGCGGAGTGGATGCATACCAGAGTGTCTCCGGCATGTACGGAGTCGCCTTCCTGGACATAGAATTCAACTATTCGTCCGGGCAGTTTGCCCGAGATACGTACAGTGGTACCTTCGGCCTGACCTTCGATGAAGTTGTCGGGTTTGTTCATGAACACGAAGCCGGCCACAGCTATCGCGGCCACAGCCAGGACTACGATGAAGAGGCTTATCAGCAGCCCTTTAGCGGTATTCTTTTGGTTTTGATTATTCTCGGTTGCCATTTTAAACGGATATTTGGGTTTGGATGTGGATTTCTGGAAGATTGGTTATAGTCGGGCTGTCGGCAGGTCAGTATGCCAGAGTTCCGAGAGCCTTGCGGAGGTAAGTGTCGCAGAGCCGGACTCCTACCATGGCGTCGATCTGTTCGGAGTGGGCCTTGAGCCATGCTGTCTGCGCCTCCATCACATTGTTGGGAGTGGCTACACCTTCTTTATAGGCGAGGGTGGCGGTACGCAGGTTTTCGTCGGCCTTTTTGAGATTGACCGATGTCATTTCGTAGGTGGTATAGGCTTCCTGTGTCTGCTGGAGCGCCTGGTTTACCTGAAGTTCGACCATGTCGCGTGCATCGGCCAGCTGCAGGCGGCTGATGACTTGGGCGCTTTCGGCGGCCTTGTATTTGGCATAATTTCCGCCCCAGTGCCATATGGGCACTGTAAGAGCGACGCCTACAGAGAAACCGCCTCCGAACTTCTTTTTGAAGCCATCGTTGAGGTTAGGGTTGCTGAAGCTGTATGCGCCTATGAGGGCGAGGTTGGGGAGCATTGATGCGCGTGCCACGTTTTTCTGTTGTCCGGCAATGTCGGAGGCCAGTTCGAGTGCGCGGATGTCGGGGCGACGGTCATAGACTTCCTCCATGTTGTATCCGCCCAGAGCCTCGGGTGATGCGCAGACACCGGAAATGTCGGCGTCTTCATCCACAAGCGGGAAAGTGGTGTCGACGGGCAGTCCGCAGACCTGCGCGAGAGCCATGCGGGAGAGTTTCAGACCGTTCTCCACCTTCACGAGGTCGACCTGTGCGGAGTTGAGTTTCACATCCACGCTCAGCTGGTCGGATTTGGTGGCCACGCCGTTTTCGACCATCATGCGCACATTCCGCTGGAGTGTGTCCAGGAGGTTGACGTAGCTTTTTGCCAGCTCGTGTTTGGCCTTGAGAGATACCACCTGCCAGTATGCGGCGTCGACAGCGTAAACCACGTTCTCGGCCTCGCGGATGTTGAGCTGTCCGGCGAGCTGCTCGGCGAATTTGGTGAGCTTGTTCATGGCCACGATTTTGCCGCCCATATAGATAGGTTGGGTCAGGGTGAGAGCGCCGAAGAACACGTTGTGGGTGTCGAAGGTCATGGCGTCTTTGGGTATGACGGCCACCTCGCTCGGAATGGGCGAACCGTTGTTCAGTACAGGCTCGCCGGTGACGGGGTTCTTGACGATGTTGTACTGATAGCTCTGTGTGGCGAGGTCGAATGTCTTGGTCGGGAGCATGGCGTCTTCGCCCAGCAGCGCTATCTGGCGCTGGTTGTAGGCGTATCCTCCGGTGAAATCGATGGCCGGCAGATATGCGGCGAAGGCTTCTTTGTTCTGATAATGAGCCGTGTTCATTCGTTCACGGCTGATCATTAGCTGTTTGTTGCTGCGCAGAGCCATTGCCCGGCAAGAGTCGAGGCTGACGGCAGCCTGCGGCGGCATGGCACCGTAGGTCTGTGCGGTTGAGGTCAGCGAGCCTGCGGCGGCAAGCAATAATGTGAATATCGATTTGAGATTCATAGTGAAACGTATTGTGGCAATTGAAAGGATTCCGCTTATGGCCGTTTGGAAGCGGCTCTAAAGATATAACCTTGTGCTATGCTGTTAGGTTCAAAAATAATAGCTTGCAAAATTAATAAAATTCTGCAAGCTACAAATAATGTAATTTACGCTAAAATTGTCGGATTTGTACTATCGTACCGTATATACGATTCTTGCGGTCTTGGGTTCTGTCTCTTTGACCGATGCGGCCTGGCGTCTGATATATGCCTTGATTTCGGCTTTCAGAGCGTTTATCACCTTGCTGTTGCCTACATATTCGGAGTCTGTGGCAGTGGGTACGACATCGAGTCCGGACACAGTGCCGTCGGTGTTTATGGTGCAGGTGAAAGTGATTTTTCCGGGAGTGGACATCACTACAGCCGTGCTTTTTGGCAGACCCCAGCGTCCGCCGCCGGTTCCGCGTACTCCGACACCGTTGCCTGTGGTGTTGGTGCCGTTGGGTTTTCCGGCATTGCCGTCGGCACGGTTTGAGCGGTTGTCGGTGTTGTTTTTTCCGGAGGCGTTGGCAAAAGCGTTGGCCGCCTGCTGGTTGGCTTTGCGGCGTGCTTCCTCTTCCTGCTTTTTCTTTTCGGCGGCAGCTATTTCCTCTTTTGTTGGCTGCTTGGGTTTCTGCTCCTTGACAGGGGCGGTGCGGGTGGAGGTGACAGGCTGCGGCGGCGGGCCTTGGGGGCCGTTGTCGCTCAAGTCCGGCCCGGGCGCCGGTGCAGCCTGGGCGTTGTTGTCCTCCGGCACCGGATTGTCGGCAGGAGCGGACTGTTCGCCGCTGACGGGCTGCGGAGTCTCTTCCTCGAGCACTTCTACAAACTCCTCGTTGTCTTCGTCCATGGCTATGCTGTGTTTTTCCACGGGAAGCGGGTTGAAGTCAAGGTGGAGAGTCAGCAGGCAGAGCAACAGCAGCAGAGCCGCCGCCAGAGTGCCTGCAGCCGCGTATATGCGGGATGTGTCGTATTGCTTCATTATTGCTTGTCTGCGCCGGCTTCATCGGCGGAAGGCGCGGGAGCCGGAGTGTTGCGGGTAGGTTTGGTGGCGAGAACCATTTTGAAGGAGTTCGCGGCGCCGATGTTGAGAACTTCCACCACATCGCCGTACGAGACTCTCGTGTCGGCATAGACTGCGATAGCACCTACCGGAGCCTGGCTGTCGATTATCTTGAGCTGTTCGGCGAGGCGTTCGATGGGGACGCGCGTCATCTGAGCCGTGTCGTATTGCACGTAGTAGTTTGCCGCAGAGTCGATAAACACTTTGGTGGAAGGTTTGTCGGGAGTCTGCTCGACACCTTCCGGCAGGTCAATCTCCATGGCGGTCGGAAACACGAAAGTGCTTGTCACCAGAAAGAAAACCAGCAGGAGGAAAATCACATCGGTCATGGAGGCCATAGAGAAAGTGGCCATCATGTCTTGTTGTCGTTTGAGTGCCATGGCTGTCAGGCTGGCTCGTTGAGAATGTCCATGAAGTCCATGGTGCGGGCTTCCATGATGTTCATCACCTTATTGATTCGGGCCACGAGGATGTTGTAGGCGAACAGAGCCACGATGCCGACAATCAGACCGGCCACTGTAGTGACGAGGGCGGTGTAAATGCCTCCGGCAAAATCGCCTATCGATGCGGTGTTTCCGCTCTGCGATATGGCGTAGAAAGCCTGTACCATGCCCACTACTGTGCCGAGGAATCCGAGCATCGGCGCACCGGCGGCGGTTGTCGCCAGCCAGGGGAGACCCTTGCTGAGTGCGGCCACTTCGATGTTGCCGGTGTTCTCGATGGTCACGAGTACTTCCGAGCTGGGACGTCCGATGCGGCTGATGCCTTTGGCAATCATGCGCGAGTAGGGGGAGTCGGTATTGCGGCAGAGGTTCTGGGCGCTTTCGATTTCGCCCTCATGAATATAGTCTTTGATACGCTGCATGAACGAGTTGTCCTGACGCGATGCGCGGCTGACGGCTATTGCCCGTTCGATAAAGATGTAGATACTGACAAGGGCCAGTGCGGCCAGGGGTATCATTATCCAGCCTCCTTCGAGGCAAAGTTCCCAGAGTGACATGCTATGTATGATTTATTAGTTTATTCTGCTGTGAGGCAGGCTTTGTATCGCAGGATGGTTTCGCGCAGCCCCAGATAGAGGGCGTCGCAGATGAGGGCGTGTCCGATTGATACTTCGTCGAGCCAGGGCAGGCGCCGGTGGAAAAATTCGAGATTGACCAGACTCAGATCGTGTCCGGCGTTGATGCCCAGACCCAGGCTGTGGGCGGCTTCGGCGGCCGTCACATAAGGGGCCACTGCTTCCTCGGGGTCTTCGGGATAGCGGTCGGCATAGGGTTTGGTGTACAGCTCCACACGGTCGGCGCCGGTTCGGGCGGCTGCGGTAATGACGTCTGGGTCGGGAGCCACGAAAATCGAGACGCGGATGCCGGCGTCGCGCAGTTTTTCCACGACAGATGAGAGGAAGTCGAAATTGGTTTCGACGTCCCAGCCGGCCGAAGAAGTGAGCGCACCGGGAGCGTCAGGCACGAGAGTGACCTGTGCGGGGCGGACGTCGAGCACGAGTTCGATGAAGTCCGGCGAAGGGTATCCCTCGATGTTGAATTCGGTTTTCAGTCTGGGTTTCAGACTATAGACATCGCTGCGGCGAATATGACGTTCGTCGGGACGCGGATGTACGGTAATGCCGTCGGCGCCGAAGCTCTCGCAGTCGGCGGCGACCTTGAGCAGGTCGGGATTGTTTTCGCCGCGTGCGTTGCGCAGGGTGGCTATTTTGTTGATATTGACGCTCAGGCGGGTCATTTGCTGGTCAATGTAAGTTAATAAATTGAAAGTGAGTGATGAATTCCGAAGAATTTTGTAACTTTGTAAATCAAACCGCTGTATGTCGCCGGGCGTTTCCGAAGGGTCGCTGACGGGCAGTCTGCGGTTTTCGGCTACAAAAATAGTCAGAATATCTTACAATAGGAAAAAATTGACTGCTAAAGATTCAAAAATATATAATCCCGAGGTGCTTTTCCCCTGCAGCGGCGAAGAGAGCCACATACTGCTCGGGTGCCGCCGGGGTGATTTCAGCGCATCGCGCATAGCGGCTGCGGTGGAGGACTGCAACGCGCATCTGATCAACCTCAATGTGCTGGGGATGGAACACCCCGAGGCAGAGACTCTGATCGACATACGCGTCAACCGCCGGAATCCGCTCGAAATCGCCCGTTCGCTGCGCCGCTATGGCTATGACGTGCTTGAAATCGACAATGCCGCCGCCGACGAAGACCTTGCGGACGAGACACTCAGAGACAGAATAGACGAACTCCTGCATTATCTTGACTTATGAAAATAGCGATATACGGAAGCCGGCACCAGGATGCCTATCTGGACATACTTGAAACTTTCCTCCGCAAGCTCGCCGACGAGAAGGTGGAAGTGGTGATGCATCCGAAGCTGTACAAATATCTGCTGCACAGTATACCAACGGCTCTTGCTGCTGTAAGGCGTGTGGCCGAACGCCTCGACTGCGAGGTGGATCTTGTGCTGAGCATCGGTGGCGACGGCACTTTTCTGCGTACCGTACAGTGGACCGACGGTCGTCCGCTTCCGGTGCTCGGCGTGAATACCGGGCATCTGGGATTTCTGGCCGCTATAGGCACCGACGAACTGCCTCAGCTGCTCGAAAGCTACCGCCGTGGCGATTTTGTTCCGGAACAGCGCAGTCTGCTGCAGGTGGTCGAGCCGGAGCTTCCGTTCGGACGCTTCGCGCTCAACGAGGTCACTGTGGCCAAGGACGCAAACGCCTCCATGATACAGGCATGCACCAGTCTGGACGGACGTCATCTGTGCGACTACCGTGCCGACGGCCTTATCGTGGCCACTCCCACAGGCAGCACGGCCTATTCGCTGTCGGTGGGCGGTCCGGTGATAGCGCCCGACGCACCGGCGTTCGTGCTGGCTCCGATTGCGGCGCATTCGCTTTCGATGCGTCCGCTTGTGGTGAGCGATTCGTCGCGGATAGAGGTTGAGGTGAATGGTCGTGCCGACCGTTTCCGTCTGAGTGTCGACGGCAGGAGTGTCAGTCTCGACATGGGTACGAGAGTGGTGATAACGCGAGCGCCGTATACGGTGACACTGTTGCGTCACTGTCAGCGCGGATTCGCCTCGGTGTTGAACTCAAAACTCGGATGGGAATGAGCCGCATGGTGCTTGTAGGCAGCGGACGCATGCGCGACGCCGACCTTGGAGTGGTGCATTATGTGGTGCGCAGCCAGGCCAAACGTTTCACCGCCCGCTGGAAGACCGGCGAGCTTCAGCTCACCGTGCCGCCGAGTGTGAGCGAGCAGGAATTCTACCATGCTCTTGCCGAGATGAAGCCCCGTCTGCTTCAGCGGCGTCCGCTTTCCGACAAATACTATTTCGGCCAGACAATCGATGCCGGAGAATTCAGGGTGTTCATTGAAAGCATAGAGACCAACAGCGGGCGAATCCAGGCTCGCCGGGCCAACGGGGGCTGGACGCTTTATGTGCCGGAGAGTTTCAATCTGTCGGACTTCGAGGTGGTGCGCGGCATAAGCAATGTGCTGCGCCGTATAGCCGGAGTTGAGGCGCCGTCGATACTCGTACCCCGGGCGCGTAAGCTTGCCGATGAGGTCGGGCGTCATCCTGTGGGATGGACCATCAGCAAAGGCCAGCGCACACTCGGCCGCTGCGACAGTCGCGGCTATATAGCCTTGAGCAGTCTGTTGGTGTATTATCCGCAGGAAATCCGCGACTATGTCATTTACCATGAACTGGCGCATCTGTCGGAAATGAACCATTCGCCCCGCTTCCATGAACTCTGCGACCGCTACTGCCGGGGTCGCGAGCGTGAGCTTATAGCCCGTCTGAAGGCCTATAAATTGCCGTTATAAATCCTGCGGTTTGGAAAAAAAATCGTAAATTTGCAGATTCAAAATCTGCAATATGAACGCATTCGACATTTTATTGGTTGTATTGCTTGCAGCGGCGGCGCTGCGGGGCTATTTCAAGGGCATAATCGCCATGGCGGCCAGTGTGGTCGGTGTGGTGGCCGGAGTAGCAGCCTGTCGTCTGCTGGCGCATGAAGTGGCAGGCTGGTTTGGAACAGAAGCCACCGACCTGATAGTGGCCAACGTGCTGATATTCGTGGTGGTGTATCTTGGCTGTTTCCTTTTGGGCCGACTGCTTCACTCGCTGTTCAGAGCACTGAGGCTGACGATAGTCAACCGTCTGTGCGGAGCGGCATTCTGTGTCGCCGGAGTCGCACTGGCGCTGAGCCTGCTGATGAACCTCTGGCATCTGGCCAGTCCGACGACCGCCCCTGCCTCGGCTTCGACCGAAGGTCTGCGCGGCATCATATATAATGTGGCCCCGGCACTGCTGGGATATCTTAACTGACATGAAACAGGAAGAAAACAATAGAGCTAAAGCGGAACCCCGGGCCGGGACAGGCCGGGAAGACAGCGGAGACATAATCAGCTCCGCCACCGGATCCGACTACAAGTACGGCTTTGTCACCGATGTCGACAGCGACATCATAGCGCGCGGCCTTAATGAGAATACAGTGCGTCTGATTTCGGAGAAGAAAGGCGAGCCGGAATGGCTTCTTGAATTCCGTCTGAAGGCATTCCGCTACTGGCAGACTCTGGAGATGCCCCGCTGGGCGCATCTCGACATACCCGAAATCGACTATCAGGCAATCAGCTATTATGCGGCTCCGAAGCAGAAGGAAGGACCCAAGAGTCTGGATGAGGTAGACCCGGCGGTACTCGACACATTCAACCGTCTGGGCATACCGCTTGAAGAGCAGAAACTGCTTTCGGGTATGGCCGTCGATGCGGTGATGGACTCGGTGTCGGTGAAGACCACCCACCGCGAGCGTCTGGCCGAGCTTGGAGTGATATTCTGTTCGTTGAGCGAGGCCGTCCGCGACTATCCCGATCTGGTGCGTAAATACCTGGGCAAGGTGGTAAGCTACCGCGACAACTTCTTTGCCGCCCTGAACTCGGCGGTGTTCTCCGACGGCTCCTTTGTCTATATACCCAAAGGTGTGCGCTGCCCGATGGAACTGAGTACCTATTTCCGCATCAATGCCGCCGGTACCGGCCAGTTCGAGCGCACCCTGATTGTGGCCGACGACGAATCATATGTAAGTTATCTCGAAGGCTGCACCGCTCCGCAGCGCGATGAGAACCAGCTCCATGCCGCCATCGTTGAAATCATAGTGGAAGACCATGCCGAAGTGAAATATTCCACAGTGCAGAACTGGTATGCCGGCGATGCCGAAGGCCGTGGCGGAGTGTACAACTTCGTGACCAAGCGCGGTCTGTGCCGTGGCGACTACTCCAAACTCTCATGGACACAGGTGGAGACCGGTTCGGCCATCACATGGAAATATCCCGGCTGCATCCTTGCCGGCGAGGGTTCTGTGGGCGAGTTCTACTCCGTGGCCGTGACACGCAACCGCCAGCAGGCCGACACCGGCACCAAGATGATACACTTAGGCAAGAACAGCCGCTCGACCATAGTGTCGAAGGGTATCTCGGCCGGACACAGCCAGAACTCCTACCGCGGTCTGGTGAAAGTGGCGCCCGAGGCAAGCGGAGTCCGCAACTACACACAGTGCGATTCACTGCTGCTGAGCGACACCTGCGGGGCACATACCTTCCCATATATAGATGTGCTGAACGATACCGCCATAGTGGAACACGAAGCCACGACATCGAAAATCAGCGAAGACCAGCTCTTCTACTGCAACCAGCGCGGCATTCCCACCGAAGAGGCTGTAGGCCTGATTGTCAACGGCTACGCAAAAGAGGTTATGAACAAACTTCCGATGGAGTTTGCCGTCGAGGCGCAGAAACTCCTGAGCATCACCCTTGAAGGCTCTGTAGGCTGAACCATAAAACGAATAAAAACTTCATGTCAATGAACGATATACTACTGGAGGTCAACGACCTTCATGCCGGAATAGAAGGCAAGGAAATACTTAAGGGCATCAACCTCACCATCCGTCCCGGCGAGGTTCATGCCATAATGGGACCCAACGGTTCCGGAAAAAGCACCCTGTCGGGCGTACTCGCCGGCGACCCGCGATTCACAGTCACATCGGGCAGCGCCTGCTTCCATGGTGTCGACCTGCTGTCGCTGTCGCCGGAAAACCGCAGCCATGAGGGGCTGTTTCTGTCATTCCAGTATCCGGTAGAGATTCCCGGAGTGTCGATGGTGAACTTCATGCGTGCGGCCGTGAACGCCAAGCGTAAATATTTCAATGAAGCGCCACTTTCGGCCGGCGACTTCCTGAAGCTCATGCGTCAGAAACGCGCAGTGGTGGAGCTGGACAACAAGCTGGCCTCGCGCTCGGTCAACGAGGGCTTCTCCGGAGGCGAGAAAAAGCGCAACGAAATCTTCCAGATGGCTGTGCTCGAACCTCGCCTGTCAATACTCGACGAGACTGACTCCGGCCTTGACATCGACGCGCTGCGCATAGTGGCCTCCGGTGTCAACAAACTCAAGACCGACCATAACGCCACCATAGTGATAACCCACTATCAGCGTCTGCTCGACTATATCCGCCCCGACTTCGTGCATATTCTCTACAAAGGCCGTATAGTATACTCCGGCGGTTCCGAACTGGCACTCGAACTTGAAGAAAAAGGCTACGACTGGATTAAAGAACAGGTTGACGGACAGGAGCAATCATGAAAGATACCTCACTCAGACAATATATAGAGCTGTACCGTTCGCAGCGCGAAATCCTCGACGCGGCATCGCCCGAGGCGGTACGGCGTCTTCGTCCCCGGGCACTTTCGGCGCTTGAGGCTCTTGGGCGTCTGCCCCGCAAAGGCGATGAAGGCTATGTGCGCACGTCGCTTGAAGACATGTTCGCTCCCGATTTCGGTGTGAATCTGCAGCGTATCTGCTTCGAGGCCGACCTGGCCGAGACCTTCCGCTGCGATGTTCCGAAAGTGAGCACGCTGCTCGGGGTGATTCTGAACGACATATACCGTCCGACAGCCACTCTACAGGTACAGCTCCCCGAAGGTGTCACCCTCTGTACCTTCGCCGAGGCGGCAGTCCGCTGTCCGGAAGTGCTGCGCGACTACCTCGGTTCGGTAGCCGACATGGCCGGTGATGCGGCCACAGCCCTGAACACACTGCTGCTGCAGGACGGTCTGCTGCTCCATGTAAGCGAAGGTGTGAAACTCGACCGTCCCATACAGCTGGTGTCGCTGTTCAACGCTCCGCTGCCTATGCTGGCAATACGCCGTCTGCTGGTGGTGATGGAGCCGGACTCGGAGGCCCGTCTGCTGCTCTGCGACCACAGTCGCGACACCGGCCACAGCTATCTCGGCAGTCAGGTCATCGAAGCGGTGGTAGGCCGCAACGCCGGACTAGACATCTATGAAATAGAAGAGGCCAACACGCTGACATCTCGCGTGAGCCGTCTGTATGCCCGTCAGCTCGACGGCAGTCGTCTGACTGTCAATGGCACCACGCTTTCCGGAGGCGTCACCCGCAACGACTACATCATTGACGTGGACGGCGACCGTTGCGACACACGCCTTGCCGGCATGGTTACCGGAATCGGAGGCCAGAGCAGCGACAATGCCACAGTAGTGCGGCACCACGGCAGCCACTGCCACAGCGAGCAACTGTTCAAATATGTGCTGTCCGATGAAGCGGCGGGAGCATTCGAAGGATTGATTGTGGTGGATGAAGGAGCTGTAAAGACAGAGGCATTTCAGACCAACCGCAATCTGCTGGCCTCGTCCGGCGCACGGATGCACACCCGTCCGCAGCTGCTGATCTACTGCGATGATGTGAAATGTAGCCACGGCGCCACCACGGGTCAGCTCGACGAACGCGCTCTGTTCTACATGCGTTCGCGCGGCATACCCGAGGGCGAGGCGCGTCTGATGCTGATGCAGGCCTTCATGGCCGATGTCATCGACACCATCACACTCGACGGACTGCGCGACCGTCTCCGGCATCTTGTAGAGCGCCGTCTGTGTGGCTCCGACGCCATCTGCGGCGACTGCGGTCTGAAAAAACAATGACAGATATGTACGATGTAGAAAAAATCCGGCAGGATTTCCCCATACTGCAAAGAAAGATATATGGCCGTCCGCTCATATACTTCGACAACACAGCTACGTCGCAGACTCCTGCGGCGGTAGTCGGTGAAATCGAACATATGTACTATGAGCGCAAAGCCAACGTGCACCGTGGAGTCCATTGCCTGTCGCAGGAGGCTACCGATGCCATGGAGGCTGCACGCATGAGAGTGTGCCGTTTTGTAAATGCCGCTTCGCGAGAAGAAGTTATTTTCACCCGTGGCACCACGGAGGCTCTCAATCTTGTGGCGTCGAGCTACGGACAGCTTCTTGATGAAGGCGACGAGGTGATACTCACAGTGATGGAGCACCACAGCAATATTGTGCCGTGGCAATTGCTTGAACAGCAGCGCGGCATACGCATCAAGGTGGTGCCGATGCTGCCCGACGGCTCGCTCGACATGGAGGCTCTGCGCGGCATGTTCACCGACCGTACGCGTCTGGTGAGTGTCTGCCATGTGTCGAATGTACTCGGCACTGTCAATACGGTGAAGGAAATCGCCGCTTTGGCACACAGCCATGGGGCGGTGTGCTGTGTCGACGGTGCGCAGGCAGTGGCTCACTGCCGGGTGGATGTTCGCGACCTCGATGTTGACTTCTATGCCTTCTCGTCGCACAAGATGTACGGTCCCTGCGGTGTGGGCATACTTTACGGCCGCCGCGAACTGCTTGAGAAAATGCCTCCCTATCAGGGCGGAGGCGAGATGATAGGCCATGTGAGCTTCAGCGGCACCACATGGGCCGAACTGCCCTTCAAGTTCGAGGCCGGGACACCCGACTTTGTCGATGCCGCCGCATTCACCACTGCCATCGACTATCTGGAATCTGTAGGAATCGAAGATGTGGCCCGTTGGGAAGAGCATCTGCTTCAGCGTGCTACAGAAGGCATGATGGAGATTCCGGGAATGAGGATTTTCGGAACAGCCCCGGGCAAATGCGGACTGATTTCGTTTGTCGTCGGCGACATTCATCCCTATGACTTAGGCATGCTGCTCGACAAGATGGGAGTGGCGGTCCGCACCGGACACCACTGCGCCCAGCCGTTGATGGAGTCGCTCGGAATAGAGGGTTGTGTGAGAGCCTCGTTCGGCATGTACAATACCGAGGCCGAGGTGGACGCTTATCTGAATTATCTCCGCCGGGCGGTGGCCATGCTGCAATGAGCACACTTTTTGTAAGTGATATGGACGGCACACTGCTTGGCTCCGACAGCCGTGTGAGTGAGTTCACTGCCGAAACTATAAGCCGTCTGAGCCGGCAAGGCGCGCTGATTACAGTGGCTACGGCCCGGACTCCGGCCACAGTGGTGCCTCTGCTTGCGGATACCTATACTTCTGTACCGGCCATAGTGATGACCGGCGCGGCCATGTGGAACCGCTGCACGGATTCCTATGAAGAGGTGCATTTCATACCCGGCGAGCTGGAAACTGTCGTAGAGCAGGAATGTGCCGCGGCGGGAATCTGTCCGTTTGTATATACCTTGCCCGATGAAGGGCGGGGAGTGATGCAGGTGTTTCATGGCGAATCACGGCTGAACCATATCGAGGACGCTTTCTATCAGGAGCGGCGTGCTCTGGCTCTGAAGCATTTCAATCTCGGCCAGACAGCTCCGGACAGTCTGACCGGCCGACGGATTCTGTATTTTGCCATGGGACCGCGCGATGGAATTTATGCCGCCGGACGTCGGCTTGCCGCCGCTACATCCTGTGCCATATCGTATTATCCGGATATTTTCAATCCGGAGCTTGCACTGCTTGAGGTGTTTGCTCCGGGAGTTTCCAAGGCTGCGGCAATCCGCAGTCTTCAGAAGCGTGTCGGAGCCGACCGGCTTGTGGTGTTCGGCGACAATCTCAACGACCTCTCCATGCTCGCCGTTGCCGACGAGGGTGTGGCGGTGGAGAATGCTCTGCCGGAAGTGAAGGCGGCGGCCACGCGTGTCATCGGCCCGAATACCGCCGACTCAGTGGCGAAGTATATACTTGCTGAGGTGGAATCTTGAAACTAATGATTAATGACTAATGATTAATGATTAATGGAGTGGAGGCAGGGATGCCTCCACTCCGAGGTATAAAAAATGCGGGCGCCCCGGAGAGGGACGCCCGCTGTGCGATGAATGGACAAGGGCCGCTTACTTGCCGGCTGCGAGAGCCTTGGCGCGTTCGAGATATTTGCGGATGTCGCGCTGAGTGCCGTCGTTGTAGTTCGATGCTGCAGGATCGTTGGGGTCTGCGTCGAAGTAGGGGTTGGCGGCATATTCGGGATAGTCGTTGACGATAGTCTCGTAGCATTCGGCTTCCTTGGCGAAGTTTTTCTGAACGTGGTATACGTTGGCAGCCTTCACGAGTGCGTAGGGGGCAAGGGCAGCGTTGTCGTCGGCTTTGTCGGCCGCTTTGAGGAAGCAGTTGAGGGCTTCGTCGAGTTTGTTGAGGTTGGCATAGCAGTTGCCTTTGGCGATAAGTACGCCCACGGGAGCGAGTTCGCCCTTGAGCGAAGCGTTGTCGAAGTGCTTGAGGGCTTCTTCGTATTTTTTGTCCTGATAGAGGATGATTCCGGCCATGGCTTCGGAACGTTCGGCGCTTTTGCCGTGCATTCCGGCGGCTTTGAGATAGAGAGGCAGAGCGAGAGAGTCGGCATCGGCGCCGCCTTTGATCAGAGTCATGTCGGCGGTAGCGGCAGCTTCATCGGCCTTGCGGCTGTTGGATTTTGAGATGAAGAACCAGGCGAAAGCAGCAATCAGCACTGCCGCAACAACGACAGTAAGAGCTACGATGCGCTTTTTGTTGGCTTTTGCTTTGGCCAGTAACAGTTCGCCGGGATCGGCGGCGTTGTTTTCAACTGCCACATTGGTGGCATTGGTCTGCTGAGGATTGTTTGTTGCCATTGATTATGATAATGTTTTTCGGTTTTACTATATATAATAGGTGGAGACTGGTGTTCCGAACTGCAAAAGTACGCTAAATTTCGCAGATTTGAAAATTTAGGGCGCTATTTTTTGTTATAAGCCACAAAAGGTCTTAAATTTGCAGTTGTTTTGGCCTGCAATGACGGGTTTTTAATACATTACTAACGACTCACCCATGAAACATCTTGATATTACCCTGAAAGTAGATGTGCTTGCTTATGGAGAACTTACTCCGGAAGAGCAGCATCTGACAGCGATGGCCCGCGAGGCCACGGAGCGCTCGTATGCTCCGTACAGTAAATTCTGTGTAGGTGCGGCTATCGAACTCGACAACGGCGAGGTGGTGAGCGGCGCCAATCAGGAAAATGTGGCTTATCCGTCGGGTACATGTGCCGAGCGGTCGGCATGTTTTTATGCGCATGCCCGTTATCCGGAGGCGCGTTTCCGCAGGATAGCCATAGCCGCCCGAGGAACCGACGGAGAGTTCGTGGCTGACCCGGTGGCTCCTTGTGGCGCTTGCCGTCAGGCTTTGCTTGAATATGAGGTTCTGGCCGGGGCGCCGGTGGAGGTGCTGCTCTGCGGCGCCGACAAGGTGTATCGCCTGCCCTCGGTGGCCTCGACTCTGCCGCTGGCATTCACGGAGTTCTGACCGTGTGAAATATAGCGTTCGGCCCGTGCAAGTCTGAGCTTGCACGGGCCGAACGTACGTTTCTTAGAACCTTAGAGCTGGCTCTTATTTTTTGCGAGGAGTGGCGCGTTTTTTGCGAAGCACCATTGCGGAGCGGGCAGGGATGTAGAGTTTGAGCCATTCGACGCCGGCCGGGGCGTAGAGCGGGTCGGTTTGGGTGAGGTGTTCTACAGACTCGTCGATATTTCCGTATCCACCGAAGTCGGGGTTGTCGGTGTTGAGGATGGTACGGTAGCTTCCGGCGGGAGCGAGTATGCCGTAGTCGCTGAATGATTTCGAGGGGTTGAAGTTGAACACGAACACGAGGTCGCCGCGCATGAATGCAAGAATCTGGTCATCGTCTTTCTCCCAGAGTTTGCGCACGGGGAGGGCCTGGAAGTTGTGGACTCCGCTTACGAGATGTATCATGGCGTTGTCGAAATTGTTGAGCCATTCGTATTTGAGCAGGCCGTTGTCGACCAGGCTCCACAGACGTCGGGCGTATTTGTAGCTCCAGCCGTTGCCTTCACGGGGGAAGTCGATCCATTCGGGATGTCCCCATTCGTTGCCCATGAAGTTGAGATAGCCACCGTTGATGCTTGCCAGGGTTACCAGACGTATCATCTTGTGGAGGGCCATGCCGCGTGCCACGGTCATGTCACCGTCGTCTTTGTTCATGTGCCAGTACATC
>CAMWUD010000002.1 GCA_947177365.1 uncultured Porphyromonadaceae bacterium
TTGCGTGACTCTGCGCCCCAGCGTGAGATTTTTCATTCTATTGCTACGGTTTCACTCGCGAAAGTGAATAAATGATAAATGATAAGTGAAATGGCTGCGAAAAATTAAACTCAAATCGGCAAAGATTTTGGACAGATGAGAAAAAAGTGTTAATTTTGCGATGGAATCCAACTATATTCATATGAAAATCATCGCAGAAAGCAGTAGCACACGCACCGAATGGTCGCTTGTCGACGGAGACCGCATTGTAGAACACGCATTCACCATCGGACTCAACCCATACTTTCAGTCGCGTCGCGAAATATCGCACAGCATACGCCTCGAACTTCCTGAGGCGTTTTTCCGCCGTCGCTGGGACCATGTCTATTTCTATGGCGCTGGATGTGCCAATATGGAGAAGTGCAAGGTAATTGAATCATCGCTTGTGGCGCAATTCAAAACCCCGGTGACTGTAAAAAGCGACCTCCTTGGAGCTGCCCGCGGTCTGCTTGTGCGTGACCCCGGTCTGGCCTGCATTTTAGGCACAGGCTCCAACTCCTGTTTCTACGATGGTGAGGAAATTGTGAAGAATGTAAGTCCGCTCGGCTATATACTCGGCGATGAGGGTTCAGGAGCCTATATGGGCAAGATTTTCGTGGCCGATGTTCTGAAAGGATTGGCGCCGTTGGAGTTGTCAGAGGCTTTCTATGAGCATTTCAATGTAAACCCCAACGTGCTCATGGACGATGTCTATACCAACTCGCTGCCAAACCGTACACTGGCCAGATACTCAACCTTCCTTGTGCAGCATGTCGACAACGGCTATGTACGGCAGCTGGTGTATGACGCTTTCCGTCAGTTTTTCGAACGCAATATTGTGGCTTATGACTACAAATCGTTTCCGATCAATTTCGTAGGCTCTGTAGCTGTGAATTTCCGCGAGCTGCTCATGCAGGCAGCCGCCGATTTCGGAGCTACTGTCGGAAAAATCACACGCTACTCTATGCCCGGACTTATAGAGTATCACAAGAACGACTGAGTGCCGGCTCAGTAAAAAGCTATTTTCGCCGGAATATCGCCTGTGCGCTGCGACCATTTCAGCTTTCCGTCAGGAGAGAAGCAATAGAGCATGCCCGGATTCACATATGTGGTGGCATCACAGACGTAAATCTCTTTCGTCACCGGATTCACCGCCACACCGTAGGGAGTCTTGATTTTGCTGCCGCTTCCGTCGGTGATGAAATTGTCGCATTCCTTCTCCAGAGTGCGGGTGTTGAAGACAGCGAAACTGTGTTCGGTATTACCAGTATAATAGTTGAATGACGATGATACTGTGTACAAAGAGTCTCCGTCAAGCCACATGCTGCTTACCGGGGAATCGAATGTCCTGACGGTCTCGCCGGAAGCGGGGTCACAGACAAAGAGCTGCGAAGGAGTATCGAAATAATCTCCGCGCGACGATACCCACAGTCGCCCGTCAGGAGCCGCCGCTATTTTGTCGAGGTTGATTGCTATCTCAATGTTTTTTTCAAACTCCATCGTTGCCGCATCGATTACCGATACGGTATTCTCATAGTTGGGTACCATATATCCTCCAGAATTCGCCACATATATCTTGCCGCCGGCTATGGCTATGCCGTCCGGCTGGTAGCCTACTGTCGTGCGGGCTGTCTCCTGCAGGGTGAGAGTGTCGATGCGGGCCACAAAACCCCTCTGACGATAGTCGGGATTGATTTCCACCGGCCCGGCATACGAAGTGACATAGGCATATGGGCCGTCGAAGGCAATATAGCGGCAGTTGGGTATGTCGACTTGTCCGATACGTCGGGCGGTCTTGAGGTCGAGCACTTCAACCTTGTTGGAACAGTTGATGACAGCCCACAGGCGCGAGCCGTACACAGCCAGGTCGTTGCCCACATCGCCGAGTTCTTTGGGCACGTCCGGGTTGGCATCGGCGTATATGTTGCGGGAGTATATGGCATCGGCGAAGGTGTATCGGTCGAGCGAAGCCTTGTTTGAGCCCATATTGCCTTCGTTGAGCAGATAGAAACCTGTGAGAGGAATCCGCTGGGCGGTGCCGGTCTGATTTTCGTCAGGCCTGTATATTTCAGCTTCATCGCGGCAGGAAGAAGCCGATAGAATCAGCAGTGCGGTGACTGCGGCGCAGTGTATTCTGGTTTTCAGAAAGTCCATGATGCAATTATTTTATAGTTTCGCCCGGGCATGGGGTAATTGCGGATTACCTCATACTGCTGGTCGGCGAGGTTGTTGATTTCAAGAGTGAGCCGGATGTCGCCTGTCCATAAGGGTAGGGAATAGGCGATGGAGAGGTCGGATGTATACCATGGTTGTACATGGTTAACCTCGATGTTGGATGAGTTGTCCCATCTCTCGCCTGCATATATCCAGCTGTAGTTCAGCTCGGCGCCACGCCAGTGCAGACCGGCGGCCACCGATCCGGAATGTACCGGTATATAGGCGATCTGGCCTTTGTAGGTGCCGGCTTCGTCGAGGCAGTCCGATGGGTCGCTGTAGTCGCGGGCCTGCTGGAATGTATAGCTCAGTCTCAGACGTCCGCTGATGCCTGCAGGCAGATTCCACAGCGAAGTCGACGACAGATCAAGTCCGTTGATTCTCACTTTGCCGATGTTCATCATCATCCAGCGATACTGGCCGGTGCCTTTCGGAACGGCTATGATTTTATCGGTCACGCGGTTATGGTATGCGTCGGCGGAGATTTCAAGCATAAGCGGGTTTGAGGCGGTCTCAAGTCGCCAGGTGGCTCCGAGGTCGAACTGCTGGGTGCCTTCAGGATGCAGGTCGGCGTTGCCGATGTCGGTGTAATACAGGTCGTTGAACGTAGGCATTCTGAATGCCTTTTTCCAGAATGCGCGTATCTCCGGCAGATTGCGGCCCGATGGAGTCCATGCCAGAAATACCGCAGGCGTGAATCGGTGAAGCCGTCTCGATGTGCCCCTTGTCTCGTGAGGATATGTGCGGTCCATGACTTCGGTAAGGAGCATCGACGCTCTGGCACGGAAGTCGCCGTAGTTCAGGGCCGTGGCTATGCTTGCAAGCAGCTGATGCCGACGGGGATACACAAACATGGTCATGTCGCTGTCGAGGGTGTTGTATTGCCAGTCGGCGGCAGCCGCTATATCCCACCATGAAAAGAGCGAATAGCGCCCGGTTGCCGACAGATAAAGCTCCTGCTGCATGAACGAGTTGTCGATCAGCATCAGGGTGGTGTCAGGATTCAGATACCTCATATGGTCGCGGGCATATTTGGCGTTTACCATCAGCTCCGCTTTCCGGCCTATTTCTTTTCTGAACTGTCCCTGCGCGAAAAAGTTGCGGTCCCATTGCCGCTGTGAGTTTTTCCATACGTTGTTGACTATGGCTCCCGGAATTCCTCTCTCTGAATCGTAGTAGTAGACCTTGGCCATCCATGAGCCTGACGGAATGTATCCGAACACTCCGGCTTCGAGACGCAGCGCATGGAGGTCGCCGTTCCGGCGTACGGCTGTGGTGTCCCAGGCCATTTCGCCGGAGGGCAGCCGCTTGCTGTAGCGGAATTTGTATTTGCCGGTAGCGTAGGTGTATTCGGCGTTCGCGGTGGCCGAGACAGACGGGGAGATTTTCCAGTCGAGCCGCGCCGATGGGTTTGCAAGACCAAAGGAACCGGTGCGGAAAGTCACGCCTCCGGCCACGCGTCTGCCCTCCTCGAATCTGGGCCGACGGCTGCGGATGTATATGGAGCCTGACGAGGCAAAATCTCTTGCCGGCTGGAAAATGGCCGATTTCTGTGCGTTGTACAGCGATATTTCCTCGATGTTGTCGAGAGAGAATTTGCCAAGGTCAATCTGTCCGTTCTGCGCGTTTCCCAATGGCAGTCCGTCGTAGAACACCCCCATATGGTTGCTGCCCATGCTCCTTATGTCGAGGGTCTTTACACCGCCTACGCCGCCGTAGTCTTTCAGCTGTACGCCTGCGAAGTATCTTACGGCATCGGCCACACTGTGGGCGTTCAGACGCGTAAGCTCTTCTCCTCCCAGCACCTGCGGAGCCACAACCTCGCTTTTCCATTGGCTGCCATTGACGGTCAGCTCCATCAGCGTCGTCGCGGTGGAATCGGTCTGACAAGAGTCACCCTCCACCGCTGCGACGGCAGCGGTGGAGGGCAATATGTACAGGATGCCGGCGGCAATGCCGCGGAGAAGTCTTTTCGTCATAGTCTATGAGCCGGTTATAAGCTTTCTTCGGACATGCCCGGCGCTGACAATCAGCAGACAGCCCGGCGGGCAGTCCGGTTTTAATTCTGAGGTTCCTTCCGGATGCAGTCCGCAGTACAGCAGTCGTCCGTCGACAGTGCTTACTCTGACTTCCGCTGCTGTCGAAAGACGTATCTGAATTACGCCGTTTCTGACAGTGATTGCCGCAGCATCGGCTTGAAGAGAACACGGCAGCGAGGAATTGAACGGAGCATCAGGATGCAGGTCTTCGGCTCCGCATACCTCCGTAGAGGTCTCGCCGAGCCATCCGGCGTTCTGCAGCATTCCGCTCTGCACTTTTACAAAATCAATGGCCGGAAGCCGGACCGGATTGCCGTATTCGTCCACGGCCCAGTCTATTTTCAGCCCTTTGTCTTCGGTGTCCGGCAGATTGTCGGCATAGCCCTCGCCGAACGCGCACAGCACCCAGTTGCTGCCTTTGCCGCTGACATCGGTGGCATTCGGCGGAAGCAGAGTTCCTTCAAATACCAGAGTCTCGCCTTCAAGCCATTCGGGCCAGTAGCTCTGGCGATGGAACATGTTCTGCTGCAGATAGCCTTCGGCATATTCAGGGTTGTCGGAAGTCCATCTGATATAGCGGCTGTCGGTGATGGCTTTGTTGGCAGGGTCGGGCACTGGCGTATGTCCTGCTTCGGGACGGTGGTATGTAAGCCGGAATCCGTGTATAGTGGCCGGATTGGAGTATTCGCTGCCGGCGAGCTGATACCACTTGTCGTCGGGCAGTCCGTTGCCGTTCGTGTCGGCGCTGACCCATACCACACCGGGTTCGCAGCTGCCTCCGTAAGGCTCCTGGCTTGAGATTATCGCGTTGCCGTATATCTTGAAGTCATACTCGCCTTCGACATTCACCACCGGATGGTCAAAGCCGAACACCACATAGCCGCCGAATGCCCCGAGGCATATCATGCCGGGCCGAGCCTCGCCGCAGAGCTGTTCGTTGGCCCGGTTCAGAATATCGGCGTAACTGTCGCCGTCGGAATATTCAGGCACAGTGTTGATAAACTGTCCGGGAGCCGGAACGTATTCGAAAACCCGCGATATATAAGGATTGCCGGCGTTGAGAGCCAGTGCCGTACTCAGTACGGCACTGGCAACGAAAAGCTTTCTATGCTGGCGTATGGCTGGCATGATTATCGGATTACCTTGCGTGAGCTGTCGCCAGCCTTCACCACATATATGCCGTGGCTGAGCGACGACAGAGAGAAGCTGCTGTCGTGAGCCGACATCACACAGTTGCCTGCGGCGTCATATACCATTGCGAAATCGGCGTTGCCGAGAGTCACGGTATTGGACTGACGGTCGTATGCTATAGTAGTCTTTGACGCCGGCGAAACATTGGCGACTCCGGAGGTATTGTCGTCAGAAGCCGGTTTTACCATGAGTTTGTCGAGGCAGAAATACGACGGAGTGTTGTCGCCATATGCGCCCGAATCGGTGCTCTTTACAGAGAACCATATGGTGTTGACATGTCCCAGAGGCGACAGGTCGACGTATTTCCATCCGCGTGTGGTGGTGAGGTCACCGTTGTCGAACGAAGCCAGTTTCACTTCCATCGACGATTCTTCGTCTTTGTTGTTCACTCCGTGTATGGTCACAGTGTAGGCGTCGCCGTTGGTGAATGCACGCGAGAAGCTGTCGCCGTCGGCCACAGAGTAATATGTATAGCTGTTGAGGCTCAGATACACTCCCACGGCCTCATGGTCCAGACCGTCCGACATGAATATTTCGGCAGGATGGTAGGCGAACATGGAGTTGGCGAAAGCTACAAGATAGGGAACATCGGCTGATACGACGGGTGCTCCGAATTCGTTGGTCTTGACAGTTCCGTCCTCATTGAGCACGATGCCGCCTTTGGGCATGGCGCTGTACTGATAGGTGATGAAGTTGTCGCGGAAGGAGTTGTCGCTGCTGTTCGATGCGGTGAACCCCCACCATGTATCCCAGTCCGACATGGAGTTGTGCAGGATGCAGAAAGTCTGGCTGTCGATGGTCACGGCATCGTCGTCGAAGGTGCCGGTCCAGGCTCCGGTCGCGGAGTCGAATTCGAGTTCGGTTTCAGCCTTTGTGAGGTCAAGGGTGATGATTTCGTCGGAAGCATACGCGCAGAAGGCGCTGCCAAGCAGAGTAGTGATGATGATTGCTCGATTCATTTTGCAATGATTGAGGTTGGAAAAAAATAACAAATCCCGGTTGAGCTGACTGCTTGCGCTCAATCGGGAAACGTCCACACCTTGCCTGGCCGGTCGGAGTCGGCATGCCTTGCCGTCCGGCTATGCACGGCACACCCACTTCCCGGGGCGTTCGCAATGCAGCGGAAAGGCAGGTCTTCTGACTCATCCCTGTCTGCCGCGCCTTCCCGGCCTTTACGGCCAGTGACATGTTGCGGTTGACTTTAGCCTGACGACTGCGCACATCTTCAGGCAGGAATTACAGCAGCGGGTACTGTCGGGGATTCTCACCCCGTTCCCATTTAATGCCCGGACAGATGTCCTGAGCAACCATTCCGGCGACAAAATTAGTGAAAATCCGCGATACGGCAAAACCGGCAGAGAAAATTATGGGAAATATGGAAAACCGGCTGTTGCAAAACGCCAATCTTGCAACAGCCGGTTCAGTCTGGATATGCAGGGATTAGAATACTCCCTCTTGCTTGAGCTGGTTCACACGGTTTTGGATTGCTCCGTAGCGGTCGCCAAGTCTGTTTTTGCGTTCTTGTCCGATACCGTATTCTCCACGGATTACCTTCAGGGCTTCAGCTTCGACATCATCCGATACATTGTTGTCAGCAACTGCGACAGCTTGAGCCGGAGTTTCAACAGGTTCCGTTGCTGCATCGGTAGTGGCGATTGAGGCATTCTCATCATTAGCAGCGTCGTCGGCGGATACGTTTTCATCGGCAGGCAGCGCTGGTTCTTCAGCTGCTTCCTCATTCAAGCTGTCGGTAGGAACTACCACTTCTGTCGTAACATCTTCAGCCGATTGAGAGTCTGAATCATTGCCGGGATACAACCACCATACAAGCAGAACTACAGCAATGATGGCCAGAATCAGCCAAAGCCATTTGTTGTTGCTCTTGTCTGTACTGTCCGCTGCTCCGGAAACGGTAGCTGTGCCTTGCGTTGCAGGTGCAACCGGGGCAGCAGGAGCAGGATTAGGAGCCGCAACCGATTCTTCGTCATCTTTGGAGAGATCGAATTTTCGTTTGCCACCCTTTGACATGTCAAAAGTATGACCGGCACCTTTATTTAACTGGAATTTGTTTTTATCTGCCATAGCGGTTTATTCTTCAGTGTACATATCAACGAGTGTCTGCAGTCCGCCGTTATAGCCGTTGCCTACAGCTTCAAACTCCCATTCACCGTCATCATTGATTACGAATCGGGCTGCAACCAGAGCATCTTCCGATTTATAATCCTTGCTGAGTTCGTAGAAACATAAGGCATCGCCGGACTCCTCGTCAAAGACTGTGATTCTTGCGTTTTCAACTTCGCCAAAGGTCTCTACGTCATCATCGTTGGGAACGTAGACAGTGGCGGAAATTGCCACTTCCTGTACTTCGGGAGCAATCTTGCTCAGACAGATGTTGATAGTCTCGATACCTCCGGTCAACTCGTCTTTTGCTCCGAGGACAGCACCATCGGCACTCATCGGACGAGTTTTTTCAAGATAGTTTTTCTTGTTTCCGAATTTGGCACGGTCGAATGCTTCGGTGCGATTGGCAGAGTTGTAGAATACGAAACCTTCATCGTTGACAATGGTTCCGTCGATGTTCAGCAACCATGCCTGCGCATCCAGATCGCCTTTCTGCCATGTCAGTTCCACACGTATATTGTCAAGTCCCAGGTTCTTCGTTAGCGCGAATCTATCGCCGCCATCGAGTTTTTTAAGTTCGAATCTGCTCATGGCCAGTATTATTGATACATGTCGACAAGAGTCTGAAGTCCGCCATCATAGCCTTTGCCGATAGCCTCGAACTCCCAGTCGCCTTCTTCGTTAAGCACGAGTGCTCCGGCAACAACGGCAGTCTCTGACGAGAAATGCTCCTTCAGGTTATAGGAACACAGCTCCTCGCCGGTTTCTTCATTGGAGATTACAATCTGGGGGTCGCGGACGTCCTTGAAGGTAGTTTTTTTGCCGCCTTCATTATAGATGGTGACGCAGAATACAATTTCTGTTACCTCAGGGCGAACTTTGGAGAGATCGACGTGCATGGTTTCACCGGCTTCGTCGTTGCCGCTTTCATCATCGCCCTCGCCCAGGTCATCGGCGGAGCCGACTACAGAGCCGTCGAAGCTGACGGGAACGGTGTTGTCCCGCCAGTTCTTTTTGCTTCCGTATTTTGCGCGGTCATATGCTTCGGAGCGGTTATTGGACTTATAATAGACGAAGTCGGCATCTTCGGAGATCACGCCGTCGTCGTTCAGCAGAAACGCTGACGCATCAAGGTCGGCACCCGATTTCCAGTTGAGGTCGACTTGGATTGCAGAAAGTTCGTCACCCTTGCCGAGTGAAAACTTCTCACCTTTTGAAAGGTCAAATTTTTTTGCCATGGTTTATTGTATTATGTTATTAGATTTTTCTGTATTCAGCAAGCAGCTTTTTGTATTCAGCCGCATTTACACCGGCGCTTTCGCATAATCCGATAAAATCCTGGATTTCCTTGATTATACGGTTTATTTGTTCTCTGTTTTTCGTCTTGCGGTATTCGTCAATGCCGGATTGACGCAAGCGGACTCCTTTTTGAGTGCGGATAATCTCAGTCAGGATTCTTGCCTGAGTGTGATTTTGCTGTTCTCTATACCAGTCGCGGGCCTCTTTGAGTTTGCCTTGTTGCAGAAGGGTCCGGACGTTGTCTGGGTCTGTTCCTGAGTTAAGATTCTTTACAGCCTCATTCGCCTGCTTATGAATCCGGCCACCGATAGTACGCCAGTCTCCTTTACCTCCGGCAGCTGATGAAACCCATACCCACTTGCCATTGGGGTGGATGTCTCCATCCTTGTGTTTCTGTCTGGCAGGCTTGGGCTCCTCATAGACAATCAGAGAAAGTTCTTTTTCTATTGATGCAATGAGAGCGTCAGCTCCGTTTTCTTTTTTTACGGTGTCCAGAAACTTATTCAGAGTGGTTCGTGCATCCGAAGAATTGCCGGAACGGATTTTCCCTTTCGCAGCGGCCTTGACTTCGCGCCACTGTCTTTCAAGAGCCTTGATTGCATCGTGATTGACTACCTGCTCCGGCATTTCAACAATTGTTTTGTTGTCGCTTACAGGAGCAGCAGTCATGATGTCCGGTATCTCAGGCACGATTAAATCCGCTTCTGCCGGCGGGATAACTTCAGCAATAAGCAGGCTCATGGTGTTGTTGCGGAGCTTTTTGTCGGTTCTTATGGTTCTGGAGAACCCAGGACTGAGATTCCGCTCGAAATACGAATTTCCGGCGGCATTGCCACGCAATAGCAAAAGCACACCCTCGCGATTTGCAATGTCGTTGTCTCTGAGAAATCGATCTAAAGATTCCCTTAATGAAACGCTGTCCGGGCTTTGGATGCAATCAATGGTGCTGCGGTTCAGACTGTAATGATACGTTCCACCGTCGGAGAGTGTCACCATGCCATTGACAAGCGGCTGGGATGAACAGAGAAAGTCGGAAGCAAGCTTGTCGAGGGTATTCTCTTCGTTATCCCTTGGCAACCATTGGTTCTGATAGATGACGCTTTTCCAGATCATATCCTTGACATAGTCCTTCCGGGGGTCTATGCCTAAATTCTCATAGCATTGCACCACGGGCCCGGAGCCGTCATTTACATTAAAAAGCGAAAGAGTCAGATCGGCGCCTTCTGTCCATGCGACAAGCACGTTGTCACAGGCACATTCTTTTGACAACGACTCGCGTATGAATCTGCCTATGTATCGGTCGTATTCCACAACCTTGACACGATTATAGCCACTGTCCTTGAAAAGCTCCTGAAGCAGAACGCGTTCATTGGGTCTGATGTCCGACTCGCATGCAATTACAAGAGGAACATTGGCACGGTTGTCGCTCAAAGAGCCATAGCGGTTGAAGAGCACAAGGCGGAAAAAATCCGAGAATATCAATTCCGAGGCATCAAGCAGGAGATTCCTGATTGGTCTGGTCTGTCCGCCGATTGTGTAGGTGCTGTCTTCGACTATTCGTTTAAAATAATTGTCGAATGCGTTTGAGGTCCCGGCATGGGCGGCACGCAGGGCGTCTTCGCCTACTACTATGCCGGTATCCGAACAGTAAAAAGCCAACGGAGCCGGCCAATTGCCGCCAGGCATTGGCAATAGTCTGTTCTCACCGTCGCGTTGCCAGTATTCATAGGATACGCGGCGGTGAGATATCGAGATTATTATTTTGTAACTGTCTCCGGTCATTTCAGCATGTCCAACAAAGTTTTGTCATAAAATTTCATGCCTTCAAGGATTATCACCGGGGCTACAAAACTGAAAGCTTTGCCTCCTTGCTGAGACTCCCTGACGGCGGCACGGAACTCCGGCATATTCTGCACATATCCTGAAATGCTCATTTCCCGACAGGCTGCTTCAAGCATGGCCGGGTTTACCTGCCATCCGAACAATTGACGCGCTGCCGAATAGAAGAAACCACAGAATTCGGTGAATTTGTCTGCTTGCGGCCGGTTGTTGTCTGTACGCAGTCTGATTCCAATCTGTTCGAGCATGGCGGGTGTTATGGAATTTGTAAACTCAATAGGCCGTGCGATGTTGTCGTTGCCTGTGAGTTCGAATCCGGACTCGCCGATTATCTCTGACGGCTGCTGATTGCGGGGGCGCTGCAGGATGGTATCGCCCTTGGCCAGACCCTTCGACACCTCATATTTGATACTTGTGTCGTGAAGCTGCGGCAACTTGATCTGTTGCCAGCCGGCCAAAGTCTCTTTCATATGTTTTTCGCCATATCCCATCACGAACATCTGACCATAGTATTGCTTTGCGGCTTCGGAATTGATTGTGTCGAGCCACTGGAAGAGGCGGGAGCCCTTGCCGGCGAATGTCACGCGTACGTTCGGTTTATTGCGTGACGGCCATTCGGTTTCGGGTGTCTTGTTCAAGTCGTCGATAAGCTTATGCGCCACCTGTCCGGCATAGTACATGAGCAGACCGGTCACATACATGTTGACACACATCAGCTGAGGGCAGTCGGCTGCTATTCGCTGATAAAACTTTTCCAGCTGATTGTCGTCAAGGCGATTGACTATCTGGTCGAAGAAGTATGGCGCAGTGTGCTCATTGTAGGTGTCATTGCCGAAATTCAGCCCTACCATTTTGATATGGAACTCGGCGCAGATTGAATTGAGAACATTTTTAAACTCAGGGAATCGCGACACAGACTGAGACACGCGCTGGGCGGCAAAACGCAGTGAGTTCTGTTTAATCATGGTAATGCCGCCTCTAAGATAAAACAGGGCAGAGATGTCGGTGGTACTTCCTCCTACGTCAAAGCAGAGATTCAGAACATTTGCCTCGGTACCATACTTCACGGAAATGAAATTGGCCACCGCTTCCGCCTCGGAAAGACTCGCATTGGATCTGGCATTGGCCATGGTGTACATAGGTTCCGGGTCGTAGGAAACCTCTTTGTCGGGATTGTCCGGCATAAAATCTTCCGCAGCTGTCGCGGATGGGACATGTGCCGGTTCTTCAGCAGAGGCGCCGAAAGCCGAATCTTCGCCGAATGTGTTCTGGCCGCCGAATCCGCCGCCGAATCCGCCGCCGAATCCGCCGTTGCCATTGCCACCGAATCCGCCACCGAATCCGCTATTGCCATTTCCACCGAATCCCCCACCGAATCCATTGTCGGCATCCGCTGAGGACTGACCGGTGGCTCCAAAGGCTCCGTTACCGATGTTTGCGCCTAACTGGCCGTTGCCAGTATACCGGCTGATGTTCAGCTCATATCTATCGCCATTCTCTTTAAGAACGGGAACCACATTTTTTATACTGTCCCAGATGGTCTGGTATGAATAAAGCAGCTGCCCGGCCATGGCCGACGGATATGACCACTTGATGCTTTCCGGCACAAAACCGTCGGCAAACAAGGTGGCATATACCTGAAGCATGAGTGTCCGCAGGAATGCGCTCTTGTAGGCTTTGTCATCGTCGGTATCCTCCCATTTCATGTTATGGATCTGCGTTACTTCTCCCACGCCGTTCGGATATCGCAGTGTGATTTTGTTCTTCTCTGAATTGGCGAAAGGCAGGTTGTCGGAGAAACTGGGGAAACCGCCAACTACCTCTTTCTCGTTTCTCATTTTAAGAGATTCTCCGGGTTTGAGCGCTGGCAGGCGCCGGTTGTCGTGGATTGTCAGTACACTCTTTATGGCGTTTGACATTACTGACGAACCCGCTCCCTGGAAGAAAAACACCTGGTTTTCCCTGGGTACAAGAGGTTTTCCGGGAAGCTCGTTCCCAAGAAGCGAGACTCGCTGGTTTCTGAAGATAAACCCTTGTTCCTGTGTGTTGTCGCTTGAATAGGCAATAGATGTGTTGGTACTTCCGAAGTCAATGCCTAAACGGACAGGATTGAGCGATGAATGGGAGCCGGGGCGCATCCAGTCATGCGGCAGTCCGCTGTTTATTGCCGAACTGTAATTTATCAGAAGGTAGCCCCCTTCTTTGTCGGTAGGGGAAAGCAGTCGCACTCCTTTGAACGGTTTGTCGGAACGATATATCTCGTATTTGTACGGATTGTCGGCGACTGCTTCATCGGATATTACCATCAGTTCCGACTTCACTACGTTTTCGGGTGCGACAATGCGTCCGTTCTCGCTCAGAAACACCGGTGCCTGTTCTTTGTCAACGATAATGCGGAAATAGTCGCCCTGCATGTCGCCGACGAACGGGAAGGCACGGTACGACGAGCTTGTCCCGTAATGCGGAAGTTCGTTGTACATGAAGTAGGCATCCCATTGCCGGGAGATGAAATTCGGCCAGATAAGGATGTCCTTGTTCATGATTTCACAGTCAGATGTATATACTTTCTTGAACTGTCGGCGTATGCCGGAATCGGTGACAAGTGTAAGTACGACTTCAAGGTTGCCGCTGCGTACCATCGGGTCATACGTGGCTTTAAGTGTGGAAGCGATGGCGCTTGACGAGCCGGACATGCCCACAAGTGCCGCTACGTTCTTGCCGAATACGTTTAATCCCTGTGCACTCAGCGGGAGTGCGAAGTATGCCTTGTCCTGCATTCCTTTCACATCTGCGGTCAGAACCAGAATAGGCAGATTCACCATGTCGGCGGGACTGACATTCAGATTAAGCTTGGCAATACGCGCAGAGTCGTCGAGCAATAGATTCTTTGGGTCGAACTCCACTCCGCCATTCATCTCATTTTCTGAAATGATGCCTTCGACGCCATTGAGAATATCCTTATGGCAGAACAATTTTTCAAACGGGCCTCCGAACGCCGCGCTTACAGGCGGAGTGCTGCCGATGGAAAGAGCTATGCCGTCGCGCTCGGCACGTTCTGCAATTTCCTCCTTCCACTTGCTCAGCAGAGTGCGGATTGAAGTATAGTTGACTCCTTCGCCGTCGGGAAGTGCCTTATAGTAGTCTTCCGCATTGCCGAGTCCATTCAGGATATGGCTGACATAAGCATGCAGGGTGGCAATCTGCATAGGCTTCATCGACGATTTGAGAGGGTCGATGAACTTACCGGTTACAACATCAATCCAAGGCAGTTCGTCGTCGGATTCGCATTTATAACCGGAGGATGTGAACAGCAGTGATTCGGGCGCAGTGGCTCCTACTACCGTTTTTCGGTATTTTATTACGTTTATAAACGGAGTCGCAGTCTGGTTGTCGGTGAGATTCTGGTCGCACCAGCGGTTCCTGCGGCGGAGCAGCATATTTCCGAATGCGCCTTTTGGCTCGTAGATGTTCTCTGTCTTGGCTGCTTCTTTGCCGTCGCTGTACGAAAGTTCGATTTTTCTTACGCTGATATGGGCATAGTCCAGAGCCATGCAGGCTATAAGTCCGCGCCATTCGTCAACCAGCTGTGTGTAATAGCCTACGAGATTGTTTGCAGCATTGACGCTGCCACTTGTGGCTACATGGTCGATAGCGGTCTTGAACAGGTCGACACGGGCGAATGCCGTGGGAATGCCTGAGACAAGTTGTCCGACATTAGTCTTTTTGCTTAATTGCGGTGTGATTATGTTTTTGATGAATACAGTGGTATTGCCAAGCTGGGACCAGTTGTCGAGTGAACCGGAGGGAATGGCAGATGTATTCACATCAATAGTGAGCGGTTTGTTGGCCATAGTTATTCGTTGAAGTGCTGAGCGATAGTCACAGCGTTATACATCTGTGCGAGGAACTCCTCTTTCAGAGTTGTCGCCTGAGCTTCGACAGGGAGTGTGTCATCGCTTTTGAGAAGGCTTATCAGTGTATTGAATCGCCGGTCGGCGGCGGAGTTGAAGACTGCGACTCCGGTTTTGTCCCAATGGTGAGCCTCGTCGTCGAATACTGTTCCCGGGTCTATGTTGTGCAGACCGTTTATATCTGTGATGAAGGCATCAGGGGAAAAGATGAATTTTCCGGCACCTACGGATTTGAAAATCTGATATATCCAGCCGAATACCACATTGCTTTTTACAAACTTGTATCCGAATTCCTTCAGATATTCATCGATTTCGGCGCACTGTGCATCCGACAATTCGTTGAAATTGCTGAACTTGGCAGAGTCAAGATAGTTAAGCAACTGTGCGGTGCCGCACACTCCTTCATGTGCACCTTCGAACTTCGACAGAATGATGTGCGCAAGCGAAAGCAGGGCACCGAGCTTGTTCTCGAACACTTCACCGCGTTCCGCGCCCACAAAGCTCGCGCCGGACAGCTGCATGTTCCCATTGTCATCAACCGCCACCGTCCTGAAATCATATTCGGCATCTCCGATTTGTTCGAGTTTCGCGCGGTCCTCATTAAAGAAGTCGTATGCGGCAACAGCACACATCAGCTCGGCCACATGGCAGTCGTTGCGCTGTTCATGGCCACCCGTGACAACGTTTCCTTCCTGACCGTCGGAGTAATTGATTTTCAGACTGCTCGGCCAGCCGATATGATACATTCGCTTGTATGTTTTCTTGACCGTAGTGTCATCGTTATAGAAACTGAGCGCGGCCTGAGAGTTAAGAGCGAAATTATTGGCGTCGGCTATGATTTTATCAGATGCAAGCTGGTCGTCGGCCGGTGTTTTGAACGTAAAGTAATCGGTAAGAAGAGTGGAGCCGAACAGAACCTTTTTTAGATTCAATTCGTTATTTCCGCCGGTAAGAATTTTCAGAGCCTCGCTTATGGCAATCGGCACTACTGGAATCGAGGAAGCTCCGGTGCCACCGAAAACACTGCCGAAAACAAACACTCGCGAGTTTGCCGCGTGCTTGTTGAGCAGTTCGAGATATTTGGCGAGCTCTTTTTCCTGCGTCTTGACCGTCTCGCCACCTTTCTTTGCATTTATGGCCGCTTCGATGATGCCATGATACATGAGCATGGAACCAAGATGTGTCTGTGCCCTGTATCCGTGGTCAAGCTTGAATTGCTGTACCGAATCTTTTTCGAATAGCAGGTCTGACAAATCCTGATTGTCCTGACGCTGTTCGTCTGAAAGATTCTTGGTGGCGGCAAGGGCGTGCAGCGTCATCCGGCTTGGAGTGGAGTAGTCGGTGAAGAAGCGGTAGAGCTTCAGTTTGGCTGAGAAAAAGGTGTTGCTTCGCTGTTCGCCTCCCTGATTTGAGGCATCGTTTGTCTTTACTTTGTTGTATAGCTCGATAAGGCTTTCGACTCTGTCCTTGTTGCCGTTGTTCTGGTCAGTGTCGAGTGTCAGGACCTCAATGGTCTGGTTGTCGAAGAGTCCGGCAGCACACAGATGCACAAAGGCTTCGAGACACCGCATTCCGGTACCTCCGATAGCAATCAGAAATAGTTTGTCGTCCATTGATTGTGCTTTGAGTAATTAGAACCAGGTTCCGACTTTTGAATTCGGGAACATCTTGCTGACGAGGAATCCGATGAAGATGAACAGCAGAACGCATACACCGGCGGCTATGCCCGAGTGCATGAAATATGCGCTTTGATTGCTCGGTACACTGATGCCGCTTCCGATGATGAAGTTGATGATGAATCCCACGACACCGGCAGTGATGCACAGTATCCAGAAGCAGACTCTCCGTTTGGTGGTTCCGGGGTTGTTGGGTTTGAACAGAATGAGGTTTGAGATTATCACGGCAAGCAGAAATGCCACCACCATGACTACGATTGCCCACATATAGGCTGATGTGATTGATACTTGTTCCATTGTATATAGTTTCGATTTATTCAGAGATTGTCTTGATATAATAAGTGTAGAGGATGCGGCCTTGCGGATTCGACGAGGCGGCTGTCAGTGTTTCCTTGATTGAATTGGCAAGCGACGGATTGCCGGGACAACCGAAGAATGCATCGGCTTCGGCTATGCAGGGCATGGCTTTTGAAATCACGATGTTGGCTCTGAACAGGTCTGTAGAATTTGTGTTCCCCGAGAACGAGCCATCGAACTGACCATCGAAATCAACATTGATTTCATTCCAGCCGGCGGGCATTTCCTTGACTGTGTGCATAGATGCGGTAAGGAACATATTCACCTCCGGTTTGTTGATGCGTTCTACTTCATCCGCAGAGATTGAGTCGCCTTTCTCCGATATGGCAAGCATGGTTTCAGCCATGTCAAAGACACGGATTTCCACATCGTCGATTCTGAAGCCGTCCTGAGCGCCAAAGTCAATATAAAGGTCGCTTAACAGATGCTCGTATCTGATGTCGTCGGGCACACCGGCCTCTTGCATGCGTTTTGCGTTGGTAATGGCATTTTTCCAGTTCACGCCAAGCGGATAATACTCGGCCAGCGCGCCAAGAGATACGTCGAGTGGCGCGTAGCCGCTTGAGGCTCCGCCGGCTGTGGCAAATGGTTTGCAGTAGCTGACATAGTCATTGGTTCCTCCATTTTCAATGACTGCGGTCACGAAGTCTGTTCCATTGTCGTTGTGATAGTTGCCGCCTTGTTTGAGGGAGATGTATTTTGTTGCGGTAGGATAGGCGAAATCATGGCTGCCCAGAACATATTTCGGAGTAGTAGGGGCTGTCATGCCCACCGCGTTTTCGACTAATGAATTCAGACGGTTGGCATTGTCATCGAATACAGCGAGAAACATGTGCTTGTCTTTGCCGTTCTCAGTAAAATCCCACTTGTAGAAAGTTATGTTATTGCCATTCGAAAGCCACTCAATAAAGTAACGTTTTGCATAAGCAGCCTTTTCAATACCGGCTCCTTTATATTCTTCAAAATCGGTCATCAGCAGAGCAGGCTGATTTTCAGAGACTATTTGTTGCAATGTGGCTTCAATCGGAGCTTTCTGCTTGTCGTAGGTGCGTGGGTTGAGCATGTAATTGTACAGCTGGGTGTGCGAATAGTCCAGCGGCTGTATCTTTTCGTCAGCCAATCCATAGAATCTGATGGCTTGATTTGCTGCAAGTTTGTTTATAATCGCCTGCAGTATTTTCTTGCTTTCTTCGGTCGAATATGCGTAATTCATGCCGTCGGACATGTCGACGTATACTGATGCGCCGTCATTCAGCAGATGTGTGTCATGTGTAAGTTCGACGTAGCGGTCGAGTTGTACCCGCTGAAAAGTGTATGAAGGCGTTCTTGTCAGTAGCCATGCCAGCAGGCCGACAATCACTATGACACATGCCAGAGCACCTGCTATAAGGAATCGTGAGGTTGATTTTTTCTTTTTGCCATTACGTGAACGTGTAGACGAAGATGAATGTGATGACCTGCGAGCCATAGATAGGTTTATTGTAGCTGCTCTATAGACATCTCCTGATTTGAGCGGGTACGAAAAAAGCGTGAGTGTCTGTACTTGTTGCTCGTCCCACTATCGGAGGCTTCTCGCATTGCCTATTGGAGTTGGACGGCAACGCAGAAGCCCACGCTTGAATATGTGACATTTGTATTCAGCCATGGCTCCTCTCGGAGTACAATGCTGAATACGCATATATACATATCCACGGGCATCTACCGTTGCTTCATCCCTGACTCCAATGTGAATTTTGCGAGAATTCCCGATAGTCAAGAATCAAACGTCGAGTAAACGCTTACATTATGTAGTTGCATCCCACCTCTCTAAACCCCAGACCGGGGCTTCTGCTGTGCGGTCTGCATTTGCAAAGTTAAAAATATTTTTTCAAATAACAATACTATGTGTTAAGAAACATATCCGAACTGTCTGATTTCTTCGATTCCGTCATGATTATGGAAGAATCCGCACACGAGGGTGAGGTATTCGGGCAGAAAGCCGTTGCTGCCCCATAGCAGTTCGATGCCGAAGAGTTCGGATGTGGTGCGTCCGATGTCGAAACCGTATGATTCAAGCGAGGGTCTGACCAGATCGGGATGCCGGCAGGGCTGGTTTTCAAGCCGTGAACAAGTGCCTTCAGGGCAATACAGGCAGCTCCCGGCATATGCGAAAGCCTTGCCGCCGTATGTCTTTCCCATGTCGCGCAGTTTCTTTTCAATGCGCAGACGTTCCGGACGAAAGAATCTGTCAACCTCGGAGAATGGTATTTCTTTGCCGTCGGGCGTGATTCTGGTTGCAAGCAAAAGCACACGGCTGTACTGGCGGAGTTCCGCCATAGTGTCGTGCGTAAACGGCGGACAGACCCAGACCTTGCCATAATTCCGGCTCTATATATTCATCAGTGGAGATTTCGGCTGTGAAATCCTGTACCTGATATGTGAATGTCATTTTTCCTTCTGCCATAACATTTCTTCTAAACTGATATTCGGCGATGAGAATAGCCGTTGAATATGTCCGCTCTGTATCATTTCACTTACCGTGAGGTTGTAAAGTGTGCCGTTGTCAACCAGAGCTATACAGTCGCACTTCCGGAGCGCCACATCCAGCTCATGGGTTGAGAACAGCACGCATTTGCCTTTGTCGTGCGCCAGAGAGTGAAGAAGCGATACGAGTTCGTATCGGTTGGGCAAATCAAGGAAAGAGGTGGGTTCGTCAAGAAGTATGGCCGGTGTGTCCTGGGCCAGAGCACGTGCAATCATTATACGCTGACATTCTCCGTCGCTCATGGTGTCCATCGTCCGCCGGGCATAGTTCTCCATCCCCACGGCGCTGATGGCATCCATTACTATTTGTCGGTCGCTTTCCTGCATCCGGCCGATCCAGTTGGTATAAGGCGCGCGACCGATGGCCACGACATCCTCGCACCGCAGATTGGGAATCCGTGTGCGCTCGGTGGTGACGAATGCAATCGACCTGGCGAGTCCGCCCGGTGAGAGCGAACGTATGTCTTTGCCGTCAAGTATGATTTCGCCCGAATATCGCCGGTTTAGTCCGGCGAGTGCTCTCAGAAGGGTGGATTTGCCGGAACCGTTACGCCCGATAAGGGCGGTCAGTTGCCCTTTGCCGAAAGAAGTGTTCACGTCCCGGAGCAGGGTGCGGGGACCGTAGCCTATTGAGAAGTCCTTCAGTTGTATCATGCGGTAACGGATTTGTTGCGTAGCACCACCCAGACTACCACCGGGATACCGAGCAGTGCGGTGATTGCATTGACTGGCAAAGTGAATAGCTTGGAGACGAGATCGCAAAGCAGCAGCACGCAGGCTCCGGTAAGAACTGTTCCGGGTACGAGTATGCGATGGTCGCTGTTGTCGAACAGCATCCGGGTGACGTGCGGCATGGCGAGTCCTATAAAGCCGATGGGGCCGCAGAATGCCGTTACTGTTCCTGCAAGCAAAGTCGTCGACAGAAACAAAAGGCTGCGGGAGCGCCGGATGTCCAGACCCATGGTCACGGCATATTCCTCACCGAAAAGGAGCAGGTTGAGCGCTTTGATGGTGATGACTGCCAGCGCCAGCCCTGCCGCTACGGCCGGGATAAGGATGTAGAGCTGGGCTACGGTCACATCGCCCAGCGACCCCATTGTCCAGATTACAAATGCCTTGAGCGACTCTTCTTTGCTGAGATACTGAAGAATCTGCACTATCGCGCCGACTCCCGACGAGAACATCATGCCGAGAATGAGTATGACCATAATGTCTTTGATCCGGTGCCCGACAGCAGCTATGACTATTAGTACTGCGGCAGCGCCAATCCATGCGGCTCCGGCAATGCCGAGCGATGTGAAGGATGCCGACATCCCGAAAAGCGGCGCGCCGAGAATAAACAGAGCCACACCGAGACTCGCGCCGGAGCTTATGCCGAGGACATAGGGTCCGGCGAGCGGATTGCGGAAGAGTGTCTGCATCTGGAGGCCGCTCACCGACAGTGCGGCTCCTGCAAGCAGAGCCACAACCGCCTTTATGAGCCGGATGTTGAGTATGATTTTTGCCGTTGTCCGGGGACAGTCGCCGCCGGTGAGTGCCGCCCACACATCGCGCAACGGCACAGCGACAGACCCCACCGACAGATCCAGCATAAACAGGAACAGAGTGAGTGCAGTCAGCACTGTGAAGAGAATCGAGGCTCTGGTACGCATTTATTTCAGTTGCTTATAGTACACGAAATCTTCTTCGACGAGTTCGGGATGGAAGATTTTGACGAGGTCGCGCAGCAGAATATCGGGATGCACCACAGCCGATTCATAATAGTCGTTGCCTCCGGCGGCATTTGTCCTGAGGGTGTTGTTCCAGACATTGCCGCTGCGGAAGCAGCGGGTGTCGGCGAACTTCGGACATGATGCCTTGAGTTCGTCAAGCGAGCCGGCGTTGCCTACGTTGAGCCACATGTCCGCTTCGGATGTGAGGCGATATGCCTCTTCAAGGTCTATGGGCATTGATGTATTGCCGGTGTTCCTGTCATATATGTACTTGCCTCCGGCATCCTTGACAAGACGCGCTACATAATTCCGGGTCGAGGGCATGAACCAGGAGTCGCCATAAGGAGTGTTGAGCATCACGGCCGGAGCATCGGCTTTGCTGTCGGCCACTTTCTTTTTCAGCTCGTTGTACCTGGCCGGTATGCCGGCGAAAACCTCTTCGCCGTCGGCACGTCGGCCGACAAGCTCTGAAAGAGCGACTATCCATTCGGCTTTTCCAAGCGGCGATTCCTCGAGATAGTCGCCTACGTACATGAAGGGTATTCCCAGCTCTTTGAGTTTTCCTTCCATCGAACTTGCTCCGTTTACTCCGTACAGAAGCACAATGTCCGGGTCGAGTGAGAGGAGCAGTTCGTAGTTGATGTTGCCTTCGTAGCCTATGTCGCCTATGCTGTCGCGCTTTGCTACGATGACAGGATTGGAAATATAGTCGATGCCGGAGACACCGACCACGCGTCCGGCCTCGCCGATGGCATCAAGCATGGCGATATGCGTGGACGACATAGTCACGATACGGGAGGCGTCGCCTTCAATAATCTGACCGGTGAAACCTTCGGGAGCCGCCTCGCCGCCTCTGGCTATGAAGAGCTGAGTGCTTATACTGTCGGCGCCCTGCCACGGATTTGTTATTGTAATGACGGAACTTTCGTATCCGTCGGCCCCCTTGATGTCGAAGCCGGAGGCATATTCGGGGGGATAGAGCTGTTTGCTGAAATCGCCTGACGGGGCTGTGCTCCTGCCATTGCAGGCCGCCAGCAGGGCGGTCAGCAGACACAGGCTCAGGAGGGATTTGCACTTTTGCATATTCAGATGAATTTTGGGTTGTTTCTTCATAGCCCGAAGCATTCGGTCACGGCCTTGCGTATCTTTTCTGCTTCTGGCGACTGGCTGCGGAGTATGTCCAGTATAGTGGTGATGTACTGTTCTTTGCCGTTGAGTCCGCAAAGACCGGCTACATTGCTGCCCGGAATCATCGACTTCTGGTTGTAGACCCGCAGCACGCTACGGTAGTCGTTGTCGTTGAGATACCTGCGGAATTCCTTGCAGAAACTCTCGTAGAGTCCGCGCGGGTTGATTTCGTGTTTCAGGGCGTCCATATGGGCTTCCAGCTGTCCGATGTTGGCGAAGCGTCCGTCGATACGGTATTCGACAGTCTGTTTCACCCGATGGCGTGTGTGCTGGAGCGCCTGGCGGTGAAGGTCGGTACGGAACTGCTGCATTATGCTGTGTCGCACTTTGCCGAATACTTTGTCGGGATTGCGGTGGCAATAGCTGGCCACGGCTCTTACAATATCCTCGAGCATCAGTATGTTCTCTATTTCCGCCACATCGGGAACCATCACCCGCTTGCGGCGCAGGTAGGCTACCTCGCGCTCGTCGCGACGGTCGCGGTCGACTATGCCCACTGCATCGTTGTGGTGCATGGCGTTAAGGTCGTTGAATGTGCGTGTGGCTTCTATCACCTTGTTGCAGCTGCCCAGCGATTTCACGCTGTACTCTTTGAATATAAGCGGATAAAGCTTCGAGTCGATGCTGTGAACGCCATCGCCTTCGATAAACATCACCGGCTTGCGGGCTCCGATCAGGGCACGGTACATGTCGTCGGTGAGCGGAGAGTCGGGCGGCAGCAGCAGGTAGTCCCATTTCTGGGATGCGGCATCGAAGTCTCTTACCCATATCACCTGTGCTCCGGCGCGGGTGGAGGTGAATTCCAGATCGTGCGTGGTGTAGGCGAAGCGGCAGTCGGGGCGGAGAAGCTCTAGACGGTTCCACAGAGTCTGCATCATTGACGGGTGCAGGAATATCTCCGGAGAGTCTACGAAGATTATGCTACCTTTCGGCGCATAGAGGATAGCTCCGGCATAAAACAGCACAGCGCGCTCGCCGTCGCTGAGCCGCAGGGCGGAGTACGCGCTCTGGTCGAGTCCGCGTGCGAACAGCACCTTGCCGCTTTCAATCAGCACACGGCTGCCCGGAAACACCTCCTGCCACAGCGATATCACACTGTCGAGCCGGGTGGGGCGCAGACTGATTGCGCCATTTTTGCCGCCGGCCACCATGGCGAGCTTATAGCCAATGAGATTGAGCATCTCATCGTGCATAAGCATGGCGAGTATGCGTTCGAACTGGCTGCTGTCATCGCCGGAATTCTGCGGCATGCCCGCCTGTTCGTAGAGCGTGTCCACGGAGTTGGCCGTGATGTTGCGCCTCCGTCCGTACAGAGCCTCGAGAGCGGAGATGCGGAACGCCTTCTCTCCGAGGTCTTCGATAAGGCGGTTGGCAAAGCGTGATTTACCGGCGCCGTTGGCTCCGATAATCACTATATCCCGGGTGTCGGAGCCGATGCTTTCGCGGCTGCCGTCGATGCGTTGCGGAAGAGAGAGAAGGCTGTTCATATCAGTATGGAGTGAAGGTGAGGTTGTCGAGCGGGCCGGTTCCGGAGGTGGTGTATATCTCCATGTCGGGATAAGTGCCGGTGATGCTGTCGTACTGGTCCCACCAGCTGAATGTCCATATGGAGTTCATCGCGTAGTCGTAGTAGCTCAGGTAGAGCAGACCGCGGTTGTAGTCTACCGAGTATGTGCCGGCATAGGCCTCCATGCCCGGGATGATATATCCGTATGAATCGCAGGGCGAAATCTGGAATTCGCCGTTGTTGTAGAAGTCGGCTACCCACAAGGCGTTGTACGACCCGGGGTAGGCGTAAGCGGCGAAACTGCGTCCGGCAAACCACGACGGGGTGTATGGGTTGTAGGGTTCGTCCTGGCAGCTTTGCATGGTCAGCGACATCACGGCGAATACCGCAGCGGCCCAGAAAGAATTGATATCAGACTTTTTCATAGTGGCAAATGTAGTGAATAATTGTTATGAAAACAAATAAAGCGGAGCATTTGTGCATTTGCAGTGGATGATTTGTCAGATATCATCGTCTTCATCATCGAAATCAAAGTCAAAGTCCCAGCCATCGGAGATGTCGGAAGTGAACTTGCTGAGTTCGCGTCCTTCGCGTTTGGTGGGGCGTCCGAGGCCTTTGCGGCGGTCGATGAAACCGGAAATTTTAACCACCTCAAGCAGGTCGAGCTGGCTTTGTGGAGTGATGTTCTCCATGTATTCGGGCACGAGCTTGGCGCCGAGGCGGTTTTCAGTCACGGCCAGCACGCGGAATGAGTATGTCACCGGTGGCTTGCGCACATTTACCACGTCGCCCGCCTTAATGGTTCGCGATGGTTTGATGGGCGTCGAATTGTCGACACCCACACTTACACGGCCTTTTTTGCAGGCCTCGGTGGCTATGGTGCGGGTCTTGAACACGCGCACGGCCCAGAGCCATTTGTCGATTCTTACTTCTGATGCCATGGCGAGATTATTTGTTGTTGTATGCGCACATGGCGTTGCCAATGCCTGCAAGGGCGAATTCCTTTAGGGCGTCGATGGCGTGGCCGATACGCACCGGCAGCTGCTGGCGCTGGTCGAGAGTGAAGTTGCCCAGCACATAGTCTATCTGACAGCCGCGGGCGAAATCGTTGCCGATGCCGAAGCGTAGACGGGGGTATGCCTGGGTGCCAAGCATCTGGGCTATATTTTTGAGACCGTTGTGGCCGGCATCGCTGCCCGAAGGCTTTATGCGTATGGCTCCGAAGGGCAGGGCGATGTCGTCGACCAGCACAAGGATGTGGTCGTTGTCGATGCCTTCCTTTTCTTTCCAATAGCGCACGGCGTTGCCGCTGAGATTCATGTATGTCGAGGGCTTGAGCAATACGAGCTGTTTGTTTTTCAGACGCATACGCGCAATGTCGCCATATCGTTCGGTGCTAAAAGAAATATTGGATGCCTCGGCTAAGGCATCCAATATCATAAACCCGATGTTATGGCGGGTGTTGCGGTATTCGTCACCGATATTGCCCAGCCCCACAATCAGATATTTCATAACAGTGGAGTCCGGATAAGATAAGTGATTACTTGCCTGCTGCTGCGGCAGCAGCTGCGGCGCCACGGGCGGCACGGGTGAGCTGAACGGCGCAGACAACAGCGTTCTTGGCGTTGACGAGTTCGAGTTTGTCGAAGCTGAGTTCGCCTACCTGAAGAGTCTTGCCGAGGCCGAGGTTGTCAACGTTGATTACGAGACGTTCGGGTACATCGGTGTAGACAGCTCTTACTTTGAGCTTCTTCATCGAGAGGGCGAGCTTACCACCGGCTTTCACACCTTCGGCGTGGCCTTCGAGCTTCACAGGCACTTCGATCACAACGGGCTTCTGGTCGTTTACTTCGAGGAAGTCGAGGTGAAGGATGGTGTCTTTTACGGGGTGGAACTGGATGTCCTTGAGCACTGCCATACGCTTCTGACCGTTGAAGTCGAGTTCTACGGCGAAGATTTCGGGAGTGTAGATGAGTTTGCGAACGGCTTCGTTGCTTACTACGAGGTCGGTGGTTATCAGACCTTTGCCGTTGCCGATTTCAACGAGCTTTTCGCCGGCTTTGAGTTCGCCTTTGAAAGGTAGGTCGATTACTTCGCCGCCGTTGAGCACTACGGGGATTTTACCATCTTTGCGGAGAGCCTTGGTGGCCTTCTTGCCGAGATCGGTACGGGGCTCGGCTGCGAGCTGGAAAGTTTTCATTGCTTTTTCCTGGTTTTTAATGTGTTACTCAAAATTAAGTTTGCTCTTAATTTCCCATCACACGCGGGATTTTTCTAAGCGACTGCAAAGTTAACGTTTTTTTTTCACTCTGCCAAATTTTTCTCCAGCGGAGCAGCATTAGTCATTAATCATTAATCATTAATCATTAATCATTTGTCATTTCTGTCAGCCGCAGTACCCGCGAGGAGTAGTCGCTGTTTTTATGATAGTCGACCTTGTGGGTGAGCGGCATTTCCAGACCGTTGGCCATCAGATAGCTGCCGCTGTACACCTTGCCTTCGCAGGGCAGGGGTTCGTTGTCGATGCGGTTTAGTTCCGTCACACGATAACGCTTGTCCGCATCCAGGCCTGCCATGGGTATGCGCGGAAGCTGCTGGTTCATGAATGTCTCCGTCTTCCACCAGAAAAATACTGCGTCGTCTTTTTCGGGTGTGACATACATCAGCGATGCCACGCCTTTCTTGTCGAAGGGCGACTGCAGGCGGTAGAGGTCGCCGAGCTGCACTATAGGCCGGATCTGCTTGTAGTCGGTGATGGCACGGGCGCATACCGCGCGGTCTTCGTCGTTCATGTCGCGGGGCTGCATCTCCAGACCGAGCCGTCCGCTCATGGCCACATCGGCGCGGAACTTGGCTGGGATGCGCCGGAATGTCTGATGGTTCGGAGCAGCCGAGATGTGCGAGGCCATGGCTATGGCGGGGAAGAAGTAGCTTGTTCCCCACTGCATGTAGATGCGCTGCAGGGCATCGTTGTTGTCCGAAGTCCAGAATTCATCGAACCAGGGCAGCACACCCCAGTTGGCGCGTCCGCCGCCGCTTGCGCATGCCTGGATGGTGACATCGGGGTGGGCGGCACGGATGCGGTCGAGTGTCTTGACGAATCCTTTGTGGTAGTCGATATACATGTGGCTCTGGTTGTCGGCGGTGAGATATTGCGAGCCATGTTCCATTATCGGGGCGTTTGCATCCCATTTTATATAATCTATGTCAGGATACTTGGTCATGAGCGTGTCGACAACCTCAAACACCAGATCCTGAACCTTCGGGTTGGCCATGTCGAGTACCAGCTGTGTGCCACCGCGGCCTTTCACCACCGGACGGCCGGCTGCCTTGATGATATATTCGGGGTGTTTCTCGTAGAGTTCGCTGACAGTGTTGGTCATTTCCGGCTCAATCCATATGCCGAAGCTGATGCCGTTGCGGCGTGCTGCGGCGAGCAGTCCGTCGATGCCGTTGGGAAGTTTGCGGGTGTCGACAGTCCAGTCGCCCAGCGACGAGTTGTCGACATCGCGCGGATACTTGACGCCGAACCAGCCGTCGTCCATCACGAACAGTTCGCCGCCCATTCCGGCGATATCCTCCATCATGCCGTACATGCCCTCCTCATTTATGTCGAAGTAGACGCCTTCCCATGAGTTGAGCAGAATCTTCCGTTCTTTGTCGCCGGCGTGGAGGCGGTTGTCGCGTCCCCAGCGGTGGAAATTGCGGCTGGCTCCGGAGAGTCCTTCAGCGCTATAGGTGAGCGCCAGTTCGGGGGTGGTGAAGGTCTCGCCTTTTTTCAGGTGATACTCCGAGTTCTCCTCGTTGATGCCTGCGAAGAAATGATGGAAATCCGTGTCGTCGGTATCGACAAACAGCTTATAGTTGCCGGGATAGCACAGGGCGGCGCCTATCACGCGACCACTGTTTTCCATCGGTTTTCCGTCGAGCGAGAACATCACCTCGGCGTGTGCGGTATGCGAATTTCTCAGTCCGTCCTTGTTTTTTATCATTCTGACGCCGTGCGGCAGCGGTTCTTCGGTCAGCTGTGTCTCGTTGGCCCATGAGCCATAGAGGCTCGACATCCATACATTGCCGTAGCGTATCGGCAGATAGCCCGACATGAAGCGGTTGAGTGTCACCGGTCCTTTCTCCATATTCCTGATTTCGGCCCAGGTTTCAATCACATCGTATCCCGGGCGAACGCGATAGCATATGTCGACGTATAGCGGATACACTTTGTCGCGCGTCGACACGGTGGTGGTTTCGGCTCCATCGCTCTGGCTGCGGCTGACACCGGTCACTTCCACATCGGTTGTGCGGTTGCCATCGGCATGTGTCACACTCAGTGCTGCCTCGGCCTGCGGATTGATGCCGTATACCGGATAGGCGTTGTGGTGCAGGTCGGGCGACTGCTGCAGATTGTCGAGGTCGCCCTGAGTCAGCGGGCTGCCGTAATAGAGGATTTTGAGAGCTTCGCCTTCGGTTGCGTCGAGTACGAGCGAACTTGAAGGAGTGGCGAGATTTATTATCTCGGCGCATACTCCCTGCGATGCCAGAGCCAGGACTATGGACAGCACCGCCGGGCGGTTGAAATGTAACATAATTATCAGGTTTGGATGGTCTATTATATGGTCTGTTATTTTGATTCATGGTATTGGCCCGCAGCCGGCAACGGCTGCGGGTTTCCCTTGCGGGTCAGTTGTCTCTGTCAACAAAAAAACGGGTCATATTGGCGATGAACACATCGGGAGCATCGAGTGTGGCGCGATGCTTTATCAGGTCGCCCAGCACGATGTCGGCCACTACATAGTTGCCATCGGCCGACAGATACTGCTCGTGCACACACTGCAGCGGCAGCAGGCCGGGAATGTCTGTCGAGCTGTAGCGTATATATACCCGCAGAGTCACATCGGTGGTGTAGGCGGGGCGGTTGATGTAGTCCATTTTCTTGTATTCGTAGCGGTAGCCGTGTAGACGCGCCATTACGTCGCTCAGAATGGATGATGCGGTAGGCAGGCCGCCGGCACCTTTGCCGAACATGAACTGGCGGTCGTAGCATTCGCCGCGGATCACCACACCGTTGTATTCGTTGTCGACGCTGTAGATGTATTTCCCCGGACTTACGAACTCCGGCATCACGAACATGGTGAACTCCTCGTCGGATACTTTCACGACCTGGGCCACCAGCTTTATCTTCACACCTTTCTCCCGGGCATAGCGTATGTCGGAGTCGTGGATGGCGTTGATGCCGTAGGTGAACACATCCTTCGGACTTACATACACGCCAAGGGCATGGACAGTGATAATGACAAGCTTGAACAGCGAGTCAAGGCCGCTGATGTCGAATGTGGGGTCGCTTTCGGCAAAACCCAGCCGCTGGGCCTTCGACAGAGCCGAGGCATAGTCTTCACCGTGGTCGAACACCCGCGAGAGTATGTAGTTCGACGAGCCGTTGAGTATGCCTTTTACCTCAAGCAGCAGGTCGTTGTCGTAGTATTCCTCCAGATTGCGTATCACCGGAATGGAGCCGCACGACGAGGCGTCGTAGAGCATCGCCGTGTCGTATTGCCGCTGCAGGCTGATGAGTTCAGGCAGGTTGGCGGCTATCATGGTCTTGGAGCCGGACACCACCGGGATGCCCCGGCGAAGGGCTGTAGAGGCGATACGCCAGGCCATCTCCGGGTCGCTCACCACTTCCACAATCAGATTTATCTCCGGATCGAGGAATATGTCGTCGGGATTGTCGGTGAGCAGGTTGCGGGGCACATCGATGCCTCGCGGCTTGGCAAGGTCTCTGACGCATATGCGACGTATTTCGGCATGGGCATTCGTGGCGCGGGCTATCACTTTGAAAAAGCCCTGGCCTACTACGCCAAGACCAAAAAGCCCTATTTTTATCGTAGGTTTCTTTATTGTAGGTTTCATAAAAATGGAATCAATAATTCGTTAAGGCGGCCATGCTCCACAAGGAAGCCGTCGAGGCCGAAGTCTGAATCAATCTCGCGGTACTCCGCGCCCGGTATGGCGGCGGCCAGACTGCGCATCTCCTCAGGTGTGAATATTATGTCGCTGCTTATGCCCACAACCAGGGTGCGGGCTTTTATCGCCGACAGAGCCTCGGCGGTGCCCCCGCGTCCGCGTCCGACGTCATGAGTGTCGAACGAATCGAGTATGGCCACATATGAATATGCGTTATAGCGGCGGCACAGTTTCAGCCCCTGATACTGCTGGTAGGTGCATGCGCGGTGCGGTTCGTCGGCTGTTCTGTCGTCGGCGTCCTGTTGCGAGCGGTTGTAGCCTTTGCCTCCGCGGTAGGTGAGCAATCCTATGGCCCGGGCAGCAGCCAGACCGGCCATTGCAGCGTCAGGCCGGGGCTCGCCGAATGTGGGGTCGGCCTTTATGGCCATCCGCTGGGTCTCGTCGATTGCTATTGTCCATGGCGAGGCCTTGGCATCGGTGGCTATCAGCACCAGACGGTCGAATCGCTCCGGCTGTCCGCAGATCCATTCCAGAGCCTGGAATCCGCCCACCGAACTGCCTACGAGGGCATGTATGCGGTCGATTCCGAGTGCGTCGGCAAGTATGGCATGGGCCCGGGCCATGTCGCGGATGGTCACCCGGGGGAAGTCGGCATAGTAGGGCCGACCGGTCAGAGGATTGTCGGACAGCGGCCCGGTGGTGCCGTAGTGCGAGCCTATGATATTGGCGCAGACCACAAAGAAACGTTCCGGATCCAGGAAGCAGCCCTTCTCTACGGTATGCGGCCACCAGTCGGCCACATCGCTGCTTGCTGTCAGGGCATGGCACACCCAGACGGCATTGTCGCGGGCGGCGTTGAGCTGTCCGTAGCAGTGGTATGCTATCGTCAGTTCCGGAAGAATTTCTCCCGATTCAAGTACAAACGGCTTTGGGTGTCGGTAATATCGAGTCATAGGCGAAGATTATGTGAAATGCAGGTTAATCCGGCCAGCAGGGAGTGGAGCCGGCGATCTCGGGGTTTACTGATTTGTGATACTGCGGGTCTGCTCCGCATCGGCGCTGACGTCTGAAGTCATCGAGGCAGCGGCGGGCATAGCGTCCCAGCGGCACTATGGCGCAGAGGTTGCAGATGGCCATAAGGCTCATGGTGATGTCGGCCAGCGACCAGACCACTCCGAGCGACGATATGCCTCCGGCCAGCACAAAAGCCGTGACCACACAGCGGTAGAGAGTCACCCACAGCGGGTTGCCGCTGATGAAACGGATGTTGGTCTCGCCGTAATAGTAGTTGGCCACTATGGACGTGAACGCGAAAAACAGTATGGCGATGCTCACAAACCATGCCCCGGCGCCCGGCAGCAGGCGGAATTCGGAGTCGAGTGCCTGCTGTGTGAGGCTTATGCCTCCGACGGTGGCATCGATATGCACTCCACTCAGGAGTATCAGCAGGGCTGTGGTGGTGCAGATGAGCAGGGTGTCGGTGAACACTCCGAGAGCCTGGACCAGACCTTGTTTCACGGGGTGGGATACATGTGCGGTGGCTGCGACATTTGGAGCGGAGCCTTCGCCGGCCTCATTGCTGAACAGTCCGCGGCGTATGCCCATGGCCATGGCGCCGCCGAGGGTGCCGCCCACAGCCTCATCGATGCCGAAAGCGTTTTCTACAATCAGCCGGAACACATCGGGGACACGTTCAAGATTCATCGCCACCACAACCATGGCCACAAGTATGTAGGCGATTGCCATGACCGGCACGACCCACTGGCTGAAGCGGGCTATCGATTTCAGTCCGCCCCATATCACCCACGCCGAAAGCAGGCTCACCGCAGTGGCTGTGAGCCAGACCGGAATCTGCCAAGAAGAGTGGAAAGCCTCGGCTATGGTGTTGCTCTGCACTGAGTTGTATGCCAGACCGAAGGTGACGGAAATCAGTACGGCGAAGAGCACGGCCCACCAGCGCGATTTCAGTCCGTGAAGTATGTAGTAAGCCGGGCCGCCGCGGAATCCTCCGAGTCCGTCGGGTACCTTGTAGAGCTGTGCGAGGGTCGACTCCACAAAGGCCGAGGCCGCGCCAAGGAGTGCCATCACCCACATCCAGAACACGGCTCCCGGGCCGCCGATGATTATGGCGGTGGCCACACCGGCAAGGTTGCCTGTGCCGACACGGCTGGCGATAGACACGGCGAAGGCCTGGAAGGAGCTTATGCCGGGGTGTGCGCTTCTGGCCGTCAGCTGGCGGCACATCTCGCCGAACATGGTGAACTGCACGCCGCGCATGCGCAGCGTAAACCATATGGCTGCCGCCACAAGCAGCGGCAGCAGAAGCCAGTCGCTCAGACTGTCGCCTACAGTGCCAAGAATCTTCTCGAACATAGGCTATGATGTTGCGTTACAATCTGGACATATGCCTTTGATCATTACACTCATGGCTGTCGGCTCGAAGCCCTCCGGCAGACCTACCGACGGCATGGCAATGTCCTGAAGGCAGAAATGGCGCTGGCACGAAGTGCAGTAAAAGTGCGGATGCATGTCGTCTATGCTGCAGTGGTCGTGTCCGGTGCAGACCTCGTAGCGGGTGATTCCGTCGACACCGTTTATGGCATGCGCCACTTCCTGTTCCACAAAGAGGTTCAGCACACGGAATATGCTTGATTTGTCGAGTGTGACAAGACTTGTCTCAAGCTCGCCGAGTGACATCGGTTGTCCGGCCTGCCGCAGTTGCCGGAGCACGAGTATTCTGTTCGGGGTCTCTTTCAGCCCACGTGACTTCAATATGTTGATTTCTTCAGACATGTTGCTCTTGTTTTGAACTACAAAGTTACGTATAATTTTGCGATATTGGAAAAAATTCGTACATTTGCCGATATGAAACTCAATCTCAGATATTTTGCTGTCGCTGCGGGAGTTGTGATGCTGTCGCATGGCCACGTCGCAGCTTTTGAAGCCCGCGACATCACTGTATATAACAAAAATGCCGGCATTTCGCTCGGCGGCACGCTTACTTTGCCCGAAGCCGCAGAGCCGAAGGCCGCTGTGCTGCTCGCCTCCGGAAGCGGCTCGCAGAACCGCGATGAGGAGGTGCTGGGACACCGCCCCTTCAAAGTGCTGGCCGAATATCTGTCGGACAACGGATATGCCGTATTGCGGCTCGATGACCGGGGGATAGGCGAAAGCGGCGGCGACCCTGCTGCTTCCACGTCCGATGATTATGCCTCGGACCTCGGCTGTGCCATGCAGAAGCTCGATTCGATTCTCGGCCCGTCGCTTCCCAAAGGGGTAATAGGACATAGCGAAGGCGGATCGGTGGCCATTAAAATGGCAGTGGACAATCCGGCGTGCCGCTTCATAGTCACTATGGGCGCACCGGCCTGGCGTGGCGACTCCATAATAATGTCGCAGGCCAGAGCCATGGCCACAGCCATGACCGGCCGCTGGGACGGCGAAGAGGCGCAGCGGCGTCTGCTCGACCTTGTCGGCAGCGACCTTTCGCAGCCGGTGCTGTACGCAATGCTTTACACCGAACTTGCCGACAAGGTGGGAGGCGCTCCGACAGCCCAGGTGGCCCGGCAGCTTGAAAAGACTGCCGAAATCATGTCGGCGCCGTCATACCGCAGCATCGTCAAATACGACCCTGCGGCTGATATAAGCCGTGTGGCGGTGCCTTGGCTTGCTCTCAACGGTGAGAAAGACATGCAGGTTCTACCCGGTAACCTCGCCACCATAGCGGAACTGAATCCTTCGGCCACAACCCGGCTCATGGCCGGCCACAACCATCTGATGCAGCGCTGCACCTCGGGCATGGTTCAGGAATACAGCACCATCGTCGAGGATATATCCGAGGAGACCCTCCGGACTATATCGTCATGGCTCGACGAAACCCCGCTGACTCCACGCTTCGACCCTTATGCCGGCGAATACACACCTTCGCCCGAGGTGCTCCGCAGCCGCCAGGAGTTCGCGGCCGACCGTTTCGGCATATTCATACACTGGGGAATATACAGTCTGTTTGGCCAGGGCGAGTGGTATCTCAACTATGGCCCGAAACATCACGAATACGCCAAGTCCGCAAGAGCCTTCTATCCGGCCGATTTCGATGCCGATGAATGGGCCTCGGCCATACACGATTCAGGCGCCCGCTATATATGCTTTACAACGCGTCACCACGACGGATTCTCAATGTACCGGACTGCGGAGTCCGACTACAACATAGTCGACGGCACTCCCTTCGGCCGAGATGTCCTGAAAGAACTCTCAGAAGCCTGCGGCCGGCATGACCTCAGCCTGCATCTCTATTACTCGCACCTCGACTGGGGACGCCAGGACTACCCGCAGGGACGCACCGGCCATCTGACCGGACGCGACTCGACAGTAAACGACTGGAATTCATACTACGCCTTCATGAACCGGCAGCTCACCGAACTGCTCACCGGCTACGGTCCGATAAGAGCCGTATGGTTCGACGGATGGTGGGACCACGATGAAGACAAAGTGCCCTTCAACTGGCAGCTCGACGAGCAATACGCCATGATACACCGTCTGCAACCCTCCTGCCTTGTGGGCAACAACCACCACGAGAACCCCTTCCCGGGCGAGGACATACAGATTTTCGAACGCGACATACCGGGCCAGAATACGGCAGGCTACTCCAAGCAGGATATATCCAAACTGCCGCTCGAAACCTGCCAGACCATGAACGGCATGTGGGGCTATAAGCTCATCGATACCGATTACAAGGATACGCCCACACTGATCCGTTACCTTGTGGGCACAGCCGGTATGGGCGCCAATCTGCTGCTGAACATCGGTCCGCAGCCAAACGGACAGTTGCCCGCCACAGCTCTGGAACGTCTGCGCGACATGGGGCAGTGGATGCGCCGCTACGGTGAGACTATCTACGGTACCGAAGGCAGTCCGTTCCCGGCTCAGGAGTGGGGTACTTCCACCCGCAAAGGCAATCGTCTGTTTGTCCATATCCTCACCGCTGACACAAGCGACATCCACGTGCCGCTGGATGCAAAGGTGAAACGCGCCTTTGCTTTTGAAAGCCGTGAAAAGGTGAAATTCAGCCGCTGCAAGGACGGCGGCATAATCCTGCATCTCAATGAGGTGCCCGACGACATAGACCATATCATAGAACTTGAAATAAATGACTGATCCCATACTTGAAGTCTGCTGTGGCGACATCGACAGTGTACTTGCCGCAGCAGAAGGTGGAGCTGCTCGCGTGGAGCTCTGCTGCGGTCTGGCCGAAGGCGGCTTCACGCCGTCTGCCGCACTTATAGAAGCCGCCGTACAGTGCGGCATAAAAGTGAATGTGCTCATACGTCCCCGAGGCGGCGACTTCCTTTACTCCCGCCGGGAAAAAGACATGATGCTGCGCGATGCCGGGTTTGCAGCCGGGGCAGGCGCCAACGGAATAGTATGCGGAGCACTGCTGTCCGATGGCAGTGTCGACACCGCTTTCTGCCGAGAACTGGCGCAGTGCTGTTCCGCTACGGAGCTTACCTTCCATCGCGCCTTCGACCTCTGCGCCGACCCGCTGAAAGCACTCGACGCGATAGCCGACTTGGGTTTCAGCCGCATCCTGACCTCAGGCCTGGCTCCAAGCGCCCTTGAAGGCGCGCCGATGCTGGCCCGGCTTTCAGACTATGCCGGAGGACGCATACGTATACTTGCCGGAGGAGGTGTCAATCCCGGCAATGCGGCCCGGATTCTGAGCCTGGGCAAAGCCGACGAACTGCATGCTTCGGCCAGAGCCGCAATTGCCAGCGATATGGAATACCGGCGTGCGGGTGTGTCGATGGGAGTACCCGGTGCAGACGAATACAGCCGTCTGTCGACCTCCGCCGAGATTGTCCGACAAATTGTCAATGCCATGAAATCAACCATATGAAACAACTACTTTATGCACTTGCAGCATCGTCGCTTGTCGTTCCGGCAATAGCCTCGGACTACAGCGACCGTCTCGCAACCATACCTTGCCAGCACCCGATCGCCTTGATGGACAGCACCGGAGTGATGAACCAAAAAGAACGCGAGGCCATGGAATTTCTTTATTCCTACATGCCTTTCCCCGACATAGCCTGTCATCCGGCTTCGTTCTATCTCGACAATGTGCGCGCTTCGTTGCAGGCACGGGCCGAAATGCCCTGGGGCGCCACAGTGCCGGAACGTGAATTCCGGCATTTCGTCCTTCCGGTACGTGTCAACAACGAAGACCTTGACTCAAGCCGCGTGGTGTTCTATCGCGAACTCCGCGACCGGGTCAAAAACCTGTCGATGAAAGATGCCATACTGGAAGTAAACCACTGGTGTCATGAAAAAGTGGCCTATCAGCCGTCCGATCCGCGGACTTCATCGCCTCTCGCCACCGTACGCACGGCTCTCGGACGCTGCGGCGAGGAGTCGACATTCACCGTGGCCGCTCTCAGATCGGTGGGCATTCCTGCACGTCAGGTGTACACACCACGCTGGGCGCATACCGACGATAATCACGCCTGGGTAGAGGCCTGGGCCGACGGACAGTGGTACTTTCTCGGAGCATGTGAGCCGGAGCCTGTGCTTGACCTCGGATGGTTCAACTCTCCGGCATCGCGCGGCATGCTCATGAACACCAAAGTGTTCGGCCACTACGACGGTCCGGAAGAAGTGATTGAGCGCCAGCCTACAGCCACAGTCATAAATGTGACATCGAAATATGCCCCGGTAGCTGAGACTCATGTCAGAGTCACCGATGCCGAAGGTCATCCGGTGGAAAACGCCACAGTGGCTTTCCGCCTGTATAACTATGCCGAATATTTCCAGCTGGCAGCGAAGAAGTCGGATGCCGGCGGCATGGCGTCGCTCACATCGGGAAAGGGCGACATTATTGTATGGGCCTCGAAGGACGATGCTTTTGGCTTTGCCAAAGTAAGCGCCGGCGATGGCGCCACAGCCGAGGTACGGCTCGACAAGTGCGCCGGATTCAGCGGCGAGTTCGATTTCGACATCGTGCCTCCGGCGGGAGGCGGTCTGTTGCCACAGACCACAGCCGCCCAGGTGGCTGAGAACGACCGGCGAAAGCAATATGAAGACTCGGTACGCAGCGCGTATGAAGCCACGTTTGTCACAGACGACGCACTGCTGTCACGGACAAGAGGCAACCATGCCGCAGTAAGCGCCTTCCTGAGTCATCCCTCGGTGACCGACAGAGAAAAGGCCATGGCGCTCCTCTCTGCAATAAGCGACAAAGACCTTCGCGATGTACCTCTGGAGGTGCTGCTCGACCATTATGTCAACAGCCCGGCATCCGACTCGCCGCTTTTTGCCGAATATGTGCTTAATCCGCGGGTGGAGTTTGAACTGCTCACGCCATACCGCAGCTATCTCCAGTCGAATATGGCCCAATACGGCATATCGTCGCCAGGACAGCTTGTATCGTGGGTATCCGACAATATCGCTATCGACAGCATATGGAATCCGATAGGCCTGCGCATGAGTCCGCAAGCCGTCTACGAGCAGCGTCTGGCCGACTCCCGCTCGCGCGACATATTCTTTGTGGCGGCGGCGAGAAGCCTCGGATTCCCCACGCGAATCGACCCGGTGACAGGCAAGACCCAATATGCCGCAGGCGGCGACTGGACCGATGTGAGATTCGGAACAGCAGCCGACAGCGGTGTTTCCGCTCCGAAAGGCACATTGAAAATCAATTACAAGAAAAGCGGGCGTATCGACGATCCGGCCTATTTCTCCCACTTTACAATATCGGCTATTGACGGCGGTCAGCCTCGCCTGCTTGAGTTCGGCGATTTTGCTCCGCTGTCGGAAATTGCTCCGGACGGAATGCTCACACTTGATCCCGGGGACTATGTGCTCACAAGCGGACAGCGTCTGGCCAGCGGCGGTGTCCTCGCCCGTTCTCAGTTTTTCAGCATCGCGCCATCCGACACCCTGCGGCTCGAAATGTCAATCCGGCAGGATACGACTGCCGTTCAGGTCATAGGTTCGTTCAACTCCGAAAATCTCTATCACGACCTTGCGTCCGCCACCGGCAAGAGCCTGCTTTCCACCACAGGCCGGGGATATTATGTGCTGGGGCTTATCAACCCCAACCACGAGCCTTCGTCGCATGCGTTGAACGACATAGCTGCCCGTCGCGCCGAGTTCGAGGCCTGTGGACTGAAGCTGATGCTCCTCTTCCCTGACGCAGCCGCAGCC
>CAMWUD010000003.1 GCA_947177365.1 uncultured Porphyromonadaceae bacterium
GTTGAATAGTTACGAATGCCAACTTAAGAGTTAAATAATATTAAATATATTATAATTTAGTGTTGTCGGCAGCAATTAATGTGTAAATTTGTAACAATGCGCAAATTGCGCCGTTTGAAATCAGAAACAAAAGTACAACACAGCTTAGTAACTTTATTCCATTGAATATGGAAAACAAGATATTTAGGGATTGGTATGTAGACCTAATCACTTATCTGCGGATGCATTTAGACAACAATCGACAGGTTGTTGTCATAGCCTTATCGCGAAAAATGCCTCGCTTGCTTTCATTTATAAAAGATACAGTACTTGGTAAGGAAGAGGTAGACACCCTTGACAAATATCTCCATCACCCAAATTGCTATTATACAACAGAGCACGGAATTCCCTTTGTATTCCGCGACGAACGGTTGAATGAGGCTGAGGTACTTGTTCTTGACGACATGATTATAACCGGAGACACGTTGAACAAAGTGTCTGATGAAATCCTCGCGCTCACAGGAAGGAAGCCAAAGTACCTCGGACTTTACATGCTTCAGACAGCAACAGAAGTAGTTTCCCCCGAAAATAATATATCGGAGATTCTGCCTCACAGGAATACGAATATTGATGAGTTGCGAAAGACTATGCGAACTCTTTCGAGTCACATCGAGAGTACCGGCCTTCCCATTGATATGGAGTTTCCGATACTTCATGTCAGGACAGTATTGAAGAGTTCTGACGTAGTGGAGGATGTATTCGAGCCTATGATTAGATGTCTTCGTACGACAAACCCCGAGGCCCGATACTATCCGCAGCACGTTGAAGAGAGTACAAAAGATTTCACGCAACTTATAGAAAGCGATATCAACCGTCTGTATAACAACGATTTTGCGAAAATCCGGCTCTTTCTTCACAGAAGCGAGGTAAAGGTTGTCTGTTATGCTCCCAATATCTTGGGCAATAGGCAGGTGATGTCGACTGACCTTTTTGTGACTCAGGCTTATAAACAGTTGTGGCATACGATACTAAGCTCTGTGATAAATGATCCGGTGAAAGACCGTTTCGACCATGTAATTACCGAAGAAGACCGGCTCCGTCATCGTCTGAGCAAACGACTCCATCGGTCGTTGGTTGTGATGGCCAATTATCTCTTCTCGCTTTCGATGATGATACGGGAGAAGAATACATACATAAAGTTACTGACAGATGGAATGTATTCCGCAGAGCTTAAAGAAGACGATCTCGCACTGCTTCTTGGTCCGGCTTTGGCGTCAAGCTGTATTGCGGCGTTGAATTCCTTCTTTAAAAGCGGAATAGAAAGTGCCTCTTGCCGTAGGGAAATCAGAATATCGGATATGCTTGTGCCGGACGAAATTCAAGGCGACTATGAATTTCTGAGTACAAAGATGATATTTGAGGCCAATAATGTAGAAAAGGCCATACGAGGTGTATTCGCGGCTGCCTACAAGGTCTGCTCTGATATGAATAAAAACCGGTATATGCCGGTAGAAGGCAAACCTGTGCTTGAATCCTTCGAGTCGTTATATGGTAAACCCGGACGAATGTTCAAGGGAAAAGAAGGAGAAAAAGAAATAAATGCCGTAGTCGACAACCTGATAGACCGGGGATATGTGGTGCCGGTTTATGAAGAGGCTGAAGACCGGAACGGTACCCGTTATTGGCGGCGTTACTTCAGGGCAACGCACACCGCCTGTATGCTTGCGGATTAGTCAGCGAAATTTGTGGACGCAGTCCACTGGCTTTTTGTAAATGCTACAGACAGTCAAAAATATATTGAAGACAGGTATTTCAGGATTTCCCGACAATGCCGTGTTCGGCAGTATATTGGATTGTATTGAGGATCTTGGTGAAATACCGTCTGTGGTACAGTTGTTTGTGAAATTGTCGGCATTGCCGATGTCTGTGTCTGACGGTGAGCCGGACAAACAGGAATTGGCAGTCGACCATCGAATCAGGCATTTGGCAGTATCATCGTTTAAAGGTTTTTCCGGAGATAACTTATACGGCATAAATTGTTGTGACAGTTCCGGCAAGCGAGGAGTGGCCGAGGTTGCGTCAGTGGTATTGCTTGGGTCGAATGGTGTCGGCAAGACGTCGCTGTACAGCGCCATGGAGATTGGAGCCATGAATCATTCGTATATAGCCGATGTGCATGGTTATGAAGCTCCTGCCAAGCAGGCGGAATACATCCGCAGCGAATCAGATGCCGGCAGAGAGCCGCAAGTCCTGATTGCATACAACAACGGTCAGATATTTAAGTACCCGGAAAATACAGTGGAACTCTGTCCGAGAGCCTTCTTCTGCTCGCAGTATGATATACAATATTATGAGAGTCATGGCATGACTGTCGACTATATCATGCAGCAGCTTGGTCGGTTGAAGCTATATCGATTACTTCTTGTTCTGGTGGATTTGCAGGAAATAATGTTGAAGGCCAACATTGCTGCCAATTTGAGAAAGAGGTTGAAGGAAAGCACGAGTCAAACGGAAAAAATCACAATTTCCAGACAGCTTTTTTCCGAAACAACAGATTTGAAGAAACTGCTTGGATTGGGAAAACTTAAAATTGCGAAATACGAGTGGGTGACGGAGAATATACTGAAAGACTTCAAGGAAGTATTGGACCTTGTAAAAAGCGATGTCAACACAGCTTTGGCGAAATTCAGTGATATATCCAGAGACCTCTTTCCTAAGTTACTGAATAATTTTCTGAAAGAAGACAACGCGGAGATTATTATCACTGAGGAGGAGCAGACAGTCTTGCCTCTGATAAAAATAGCCGGGAATGACGATGTGGTAGAGCCAAGGAAATGGTTCAACACATTTAGAATGAAGCTCTTTATTCTCTCTGTCAAGTTTGTGCTTTCGTTTACATCAAAGATTATTGATAAAAACAATTATCCGGTAGTGATGGACGATGTTCTTGATTCAAGCGATTTCAGAAACAAATATGAGATAAGACGCTTCTTTAATTCTGTCGTGTCAGGACATGATGAATACAATGAGTTGATTCCGATGCCATTGCAGATTATATTCTTTTCACAGGATAAGATTATCGCCACCAATGTATATGAGGGCATAGCTGAATCCACTCGGTATATGAGAGTGAAATATTGCCGTCTGTTTCATTACAAGGATGTCGATGACAATAGGCTGAACAAAGATATGGATAAGGTAAGGATGGATCTGCAGACTGAATATTACAACCTTGCAGGTCTGATAGAGCGAAGCCGATGAGTTTGTCAATTGGACGGAATATACAATATTTACTGTTTGTACTCGCAGGGATTGTGGCAGGTGCGTTGGGTTGTGTGTTTTTCACAAACGTAGTGCTTAAATCAACAGATTTCACGCCTGTTAAATACCCTCCTGTTCCTATAACATATATTCAGGACACAGTAAAGGCTGAAAATGGAGATACCGTTCCGCTGCTTGCAAAAGTTCAGGATGCACGCTACGATACTCTGCATATCCGTATCTGTCAGCTTGAGGCTGCTAATGCAATTATGGCTAATAGACAGGAAGTTCTTGTAGATGACCATCGACAAGAGACAAACAACTATATCAATAAGATAAATGGCTGGCTTTCGTTATGGATACTCATTATAGGCATACTGTGTGTGCTGCTTCCGGTTATAGTCCAGTATATGAATTACAAGACAGAGCATAAAAAGCTGATTGAGCGGATACGGGAGCAGAACAGACGTCTGCTGGATACCGAGAAGCATATTAGGTCTCTGGATGACAGAATTGAGAAAAGAGAGCGAATGCACAAAGGTCTTTCTCTGATCCAGACCGGGATAGACAATTCGATTGTAGAATGCGGAACCATATCGCAGTATTCATATCTGAATACATCATGGAAGGCTGCATATGAGTATATAAAAGAAACGACAGACGAAATATTTAAAGTCGGCCGTTTTAGCGATGATAAAATCCGGATACTTCAGGAAATGATACTCTATATGAGTGATTATAAGCGGCAGTTGATGCGTATAGCTCCACGATATAGAAGACGTAGATTTGAAGAATTCGATGATATACTGTCATTATTGTATCGTCAGCTTGAAACCAGAGATTTCAAGGATATATTGGATTTCAAGTCGCGCTATAACAAAGCCGTAGAGGTATTTCAGGGCTTGTTAGGCATATCCTATATGTAGGTAAGTATCCAAAAATCAAGTATTCTGCTGCAGACCATAGGACTTATCCCTTTGACACAGTAAAACAAACTTAAAAATAAACTCCAGTTTTGATAATATCTATCGAATGCCGCCTCCAGCGGCCTTCCACTGATCCACACGTCAAAATTGGATGCTGACTTACAAACGTAAAAAACTGGGATAATTAGATTTATAGATTTCATTATGAAATTTCTTTTCGATTTAGATGGTACAGTGACCAGGCAGGAGACATTGCCTATAATATCGGGACATTTCGGATGTAACGAGCAGATTGCAGAGTTGACTACCCGTACGGTAGCAGGCAATATCCCTTTTATTGAAAGCTTTATACGACGGGTGAATATTCTCGGACGGTATTCTGTCAGAGAGACAAACGAACTTCTGTCAGGCGTGTCGCTCTATCCTGCAATTGCCGAATTTATAGCCGCTCACAAAGAGGATTGCGTTATAGTGACAGGAAATCTGACATGCTGGTGTGAGGGACTGTTCAATAAAATCGGATGTCAATGTTATGGCTCTGAAGCCGAAGTTGTGGATGACAAGGTTGTAAAAATCAAAAGCATACTGCGCAAGGAGCAGATTGTAGACCTTTATAAGGCGCTTGGCGAGACAGTGGTGTTCATTGGCGATGGCAATAATGACCTCGAGGCCATGCGTCATGCCAACATAAGCATTGCCGCCGGTCTGACACACAATCCGGCTCAGAGTCTGATGTCCATCTGTGATTACGTAATATACAATGAGAAAGCTCTTGTACGTCAGATGCGTCAGCTATGCGGGGAATATGGCGACAGTAAATCAGTAGTGATAAGTTGCGCCGGTATCGGTTCGCGTTTGGGACTCGGCCTGACAAAAGCCTTGGTGCAGATTAATGGCAATTCACTTATCTCCTGGCAGCTGAAACTGTTTGAATCAGTAGAGGATGTACGTCTGGTCATCGGATTTCAAGGCGGTGAAATTATTGAGGAGGTCCGCAAATACCGCGATGATGTGATATTCTGTTTCAATCACCGCTATTTCGAAACGAAGACAGGAGCGAGCTATTATCTTGGCGCCAGACATGCCAACCCGGAGACACTTGAATGGGACGGAGACCTGCTGGTTCATCCCGATGATGTAAAAATGCTTCTGGATACTCCCGGCGAGTTCATATGTTACGGCGATATCACCTCCGACGACACAGTCTGTGTCCATGTCGATGAGAAAGGCAATGTGCTCGATTTCTCGCGTGAAGGCGGCGACTATGAATGGACCGGCCCGGCATGTATGGATAAAAAGCATCTGATATATTGTTCGCAGAATGTTTATAATATGTTCGAGCCGCTGTGCCCTATGAGAGGTATCAAAGTCCGGGCCTATGATATAGACACCTACAATGATTATGTCAGAGTATCGGAAATAACCAAAGACTGGACGATATGATAGGTGTAATCGGAGCAAATGGAGTTGCCGCTACAAACCGCCTTTGCGAACTGATAGAAGAGCGAGTGGTAAAGTCAGGCGGCTATCGCGACTGCCATCATCCCGAGATGCTGATATGGCAGGCCACTCAGGTGCCGAGCCGGAGCATGTATCTTGAGGGACGTGGCGAGAGTTTTATTCCTGAATATACGCGTATAGGACGTAGAATGAAGGAATGCGGATGCGATGAAATCTGCATGTGTTGCAATACCGCCCATTATTATATTGATGAGTTACAGAAGGAAATCGGACTCCCCTTCATAAACCTTATTGCGGAAGTTGCGGAAAAGGCAAAGACTCTTGGTGTAAAAAGAGTGGGTCTGATGTGTAGTGACGGATTGGCAAAAGTAAAGTTCTATGACAGAGTTTTTGCAGATGTCTGCCCGGAAATTGAAATAGTCTATCCGACAGAAGAATTTCAGACTCTTGTAACCAGAGGAATCTGCAATGCCAAGAATGTGAAACGGTATACGGAAACCACTGACGAGGAAAGTCCGGTATATTGTTTTACCCGCGCAGTGGAACATCTTTTAGGAAATGGAGCGGACTGTATTGTCGCAGGCTGTACGGATATAAATAATGTATTCGGCTGTCCGACCGGAATTCTCAGGGAAATACCATATATTGACAGTCTTGAGGTTCTGGCGGATTGTATAGTGAACAGAAACGAGAATATGCCTTCTAAATTCAGGATTAATGAAGTTAATGGCATTATACCATAAGTATACGCCGGAAGCAGTCAAGAGCTATGTAAGAAAACACCTTGACTATTATCGTTTGGGCATAGGAAAGTTTGAACGTCAGAATAAACAGCTTGCTAAAGTTGTCGGAAAGAAAGACAAAATTACAGTGCTGTTTATGGCGGCGAATGTTGCCATGTGGCGGTTTCAAGGTCTTTATGAGCTACTTAAAAAGGATACCCGATTCGCTGTATATGTCATCATATCTCCTTTTACAACATACAGTGCTGAAGCACAGAGAAATGATGTTGAAGGATTAAAGAAGTATTTCAAGGATAACCATATAGAGGCTATAGACGCTACAGACAGTGCTTTTTCTGTCGAGACATGGCGGAATGAACATGAAGTGGATATATTTTTCCCGGTTCAGCAATATGGAGGAATGGTTGGCAAGGGCCTGAATATAGAAGACTTCGCATCCCGTCTTGTATGCATTGTTCCATATAGCTTCACAGTCACAGACAAGGAATGGACGTTCAACAACTACTATTTGAATATTGCGTGGCGGGTATACCATCCCACTCCTTCTCATAAAAAAAGAGCATCACAAAGAGCTGTCAATCATGGAAAGAATGTCAAGGTTGTAGGCGAACCCAATGCCGACAGGTATGCCTATGCTGCCAGAACGGATCCATGGAAGGTAATAGGGGATGGCAAGAGCCGCAGGAGAATCATATGGGCGCCTCATTTTTCTATAAATGACGACTGCTGGTTAAAAAACAGGACTTCATTCATAGACCTTGCTGAGTATATGCAGGAAATGTCGGACAGATATAAGGATACAGTCCAGTTTGCATTCAAGCCGCATCCGCGATTGTTTTCGGAGTTGTGCAGGCACAAGGCCTGGGGTAGCGAGAAGGCAAGGGAATATTACGATTTTTGGAAAAACAGCTATAATACCCAGATTGACGACGGAGAGTACATCGACTTGTTTCTTACTTCCGATGCAATGATTCATGACTGTGGTTCATTTACAGCCGAGTATATGTATGTAGGCAAGCCTGTACTGTTTGTATCGCCTGATTTCGACAGTGTGAGAGCCGAGTGCAATCCTTGTGCGCAAAAATGTATGGATTTGCATTATAGAACCGACAATGCAGACGGAGTGGAAGACTTTGTCAGGAAAGTCGTGCTTAATGGAGAGGATTACATGAAACCGAGACGAATCAAATTTTATAATAAAGTCTTGAAAACTCCGGATTCCGGCAGTGTTGCCGAAAACATATATAATGATATCTTGGATTCATTAGGATTGAAACGCAACTGAAATGGATATTTTAGTACTTATTTTAGCTGTTGCTTCATTCTGGGGAATGAAAGTTTCAGTATCAGGTCACAGCGACTATATCAATAAGAACCAGACGGATTCAATAAAAGGTATATTCGCCATTATCATTCTTTTCTCACATATGCGCGATTATCTACCCTCCCCATCAGAATCAGGTAGTTATGATATGATATATTACGGGATGCTGAATTATTTAGGCCAGCTGATGGTTGTGATGTTCCTGTTTTATAGCGGGTATGGCATAATGGAGGCGCTTAAACGTGACCTGCGCAGATATAGCGACAATTTTCTTACACACCGATTGCTCAAGGTATGGCTCATGTTCGCTATTGCAGTGACATTATATATGTTGATGAATCTGCTGCTTCAGCGTGATTATGAAATAAAGACGGTGCTGATGTCATACATAGGGTGGGAGTCCATAGGTAACAGCAACTGGTTTGTTTTTGATATATTGGTGCTGTATCTCTTTACATATATCTCGCTGAAGATTTCGGCCTATACAGGCCGGAATCTGAAGTCGGTGGCGTTTATAGTCGCGCTTATGTCGTTGGTATTATGTGGGTTGTTTATCCGCATTGGTAAAGGTTCGTGGTGGTATGATACAGTGCTTGCGTATCCTCTTGGAATGTATTATTCCCTGTACAGACAGAAAATAGAGCGGATTGTCTCGGGAAATGCATGGTTCATGGCGGTATTGGTAGCAGGCGCGGTATTTGCGCTGTTCTATCTGCGTGACGTTCTTGTTTTTGCGACGATAGGCTATGAAGGCATAGCCGGTTATATATCTCTTGGCACCTTTTTGCTTACGTCAGGCATATTCGCACTGCTGCTCGTGCTTCTGACAATGAGGATAAAGATAGATAATCGAATACTTCGTTGGCTCGGAGTCAATGCATTTGCAATTTACATATTACAGCGTATTGCCATGATTTCAGCCTCACATATGGGCTGGAACAACAATTCGCTGTATTTTGCAGCCATAGTCATACCGCTGACACTGCTGATTTCAGCCGTGTTTACCGCTGCGACTGGAAAAATCAATAAGGTTTTATTTCACTGACAATGTCAACAGAGCTAAAAGACAAGGCTGTCAATGGTGTGGCATGGACAATGGTCGAGCGCTATTCCGGGCAGATAGTTCAATTCGTCATATCAGTAATTCTTGCCAGAATGCTGACTCCGACGGAATACGGGCTGATAGGGATGCTTGCTATTTTCATAGGTCTGACAACAGTATTTATCGATGGAGGGTTTTCCAGTGCGCTTGTGCAGCGCAAGGATCGTACGGACGGGGATATTTCCACGGTGTTTTATATCAATGTGGGCATGGCGGTTATGATGTATCTGTTGCTTTTTGTCACAGCTCCATGGATTGCGGAGTTTTACAATCAGGCGGAACTGACATCAATCGTGCGTATTTATTGTCTTGGTCTTGTTATATCGTCACTTACTTCTACGAGTGGCATACTGCTTGTAATAAACCTTGATTTCAAGACAACAACCAAAATATCACTCTCTGCGGCGGTAATATCAGGTATAGTAGGTATTGTAATGGCTTATACCGGCTGGGGTGTATGGGCCTTGGTAGGCCAGTCATTGGGCAGCTGTGTCATATCTGCCCTACTTACAGTGTACTTTGTACGCTGGTATCCGAAAAGCGGATTCAGCAAGGAATCGTTCCGTCGGTTGTTTGCATTCAGTTCCAAACTGTTTGTTGCCACAATGATATCCACTATATATGATAATATAACGGGCGCAGTAATAGGCAAGCAGTTCAGTGCCGCTTCGCTGGGTTATTACAACAGAGCTTACGGCTTTAACTCGCTTGTGAACAGTAATATCACTGGAGTGTTGGGTCGAGTGTCATATCCGCTTCTGAGCCAGATACAGGATCAGGAAGACCGTCTACGCCAGATTTACAAACGCTACATACAGATGTCGGCCTTTCTCACATTCCCCTTGCTGATGATATTGTGCGGTGTTGCAAAACCATTGGTGCTGTTTCTGCTCACCGACAAGTGGGGAGATTCGATAATTCTGTTGCAGATTCTATCTTTTTCTTTTTTGTTCGATGGTGTAATCGTATCAAATCTGAATCTGATAAGGGTAAAGGGACGTTCTGATCTTGTACTTAAACTTGAGATAATAAAGAAAGCAGTAGCATTTACTATTCTGGGGATTGCCATAGCCATGGACAGTATTCTGGCCATATGTATTGGAAAGGCTATATACAGCGTGTTTTTCGCATTATACCTCAACACATATTATACAAAGAAATTAATGGGCTATGGATTCCGGGACCAATTCTCGGATTTCGGATCATATCTGTTTGTCTCATTATGCGTTTTAGCAGTTTGCCTATTGCTGAGTTATTTTATCACAGACTCTTTGACAGCCTTGTTGACAGGTGTGATATTTGGACTATGCGCATATGCTCTGGCTTGTAAATATCTGGGGTTGTATGCATACATTGAGTTTGTGAGTATAATCGGCCCGAAATTGCAACGTATCGTTCCGAAGAAATTCTGTTCCAATAAGAATTAAAGTCGGTCAGACTGTAGCTGTTAACACGAAATTCGTCATGCCGTACATCTCAATAGTGATTCCTATTTATAATGTTGATCAGTTTATTGGTGATTGCATAAACTCTGTCCTTGGACAGACTTACAAGGATTTTGAGCTGATACTTGTAAACGACGGAAGTACAGACCGGTCACTGGAGATTTGCCACCAATATGCGGATGTAGATCCGAGAATTGTTGTAATTGACAAGCCTAATAGCGGAGTCGGCAGTACACGCAATATTGGAATAGATGCCTCCAGAGGGCAGTGGATTACGTTTATCGACAGTGATGACCGTGTGGCGAGTGATTATCTTGAAAGCATGGCAAGAGCCATAAGCGATAATACCGATTTTGTGCAGTCAGGCATAATATTTTTCGACAACGATAGCGGAAACGAAATCGGGTGTGAAGTTTTGCCGGAAAAGCAGACACTTCACCGCAATATACCTGTCGAGTGTTTTGAAATGGCCATAATGCCGCTGATAACATCGCCTGTTTCAAAGCTGTACCGACGTGACATATTGAACGTAAATGGCATTCGCTTTGACACAACGCTCAGCGTGGGTGAAGACCGGGACTTCAATCTTGCTTATATCAATGTGATAAACCGTGCATGTATGATTGCATATGCAGGTTATTATTATCGAAAAGGAATTAGCGGGAATTTAAGTTCAAACCGTGATTACATTCAATTACTCAACTGGGATATAGATTATTGGAAGAAACTGAAGCGATTCTTCGATGTCAATGACTGCGATATTGATACGACTGAGAAGTACCTCGCACACCGACTGTTTAACATCTATAACGACAGATTGGTTCAGTACTCCAATGCCGCTAAGAGACCGATGAGGCAACTTATAGAAGCGGTCAAGACTATTGTCGGTCAGAGCGAATACACATGGCTGTGCAAGCATATCAAACAGGTGGAATGCAATCGTTTGCTTGCAAATATATACCTTAGCAAATCACCCATATTAATTGCTGTATATCTAAAAGTTGTCTGTCAAAAAAATGGCTAAACAACGAATTTTGTACATAGACCTGATGAAAGGTCTGTCAATAACCTGGGTTGTGTGGTTTCATACCATTCATCCGGCATTTGTCGACTATGGTTTCAGGATGCCGCTGTTCTTCCTTGCCTCGGCGATATTCTTCAAACCGTATCCGCCAAGGGAGTTCATTGAGAAGAAACTCTACCAGATGATTATACCGTTTATGGTTTTCTATCTGCTGTATTATAGCTTTATGATAGTGTCGTCGGCTTTGGCCGAAGGTTCGTTTGGGGCATTTGATTATTCATGTATCCTTGATGTAATCAGACCCTATAGTGGAAACGGTGGCCCCACGGTTAATCCGCCGTTATGGTTTATAATGGCACTGCTTAACTTACAGATACTGTTATATCTGAGTGTGAAACTTGTCCGTAACAGGCACATGCTGATGATTCTGGCATTTGCACTGTCCGTCTTTGCTACATTGTGTTTGTTCGAGACATACACCTACTTCCAGTTAGGCAGGGCTTTGCGCTACTTCTGCTACTATGCGTTTGGCTATCTCTATGGGAGAGATATAATAAGGATAATAGAAGGTGGAGGCAGGAAATCGATAAGCCTGTTTACCGTCTGTGTACTGGTTTTTGTCATGGCCTTGGGCTTTAAGCAGATAATGCACTCGCTCAACAGCCACCATGTGATAGATTATTTCCAGATTACTGCTTTGGTGATACTGCTCATATATCTGTTCAGAGCAGCTCAGGGCTGGTGGATAGTGAGACCGCTGAAATATTATGGCGCCAATTCATATATTGTGCTTGGAATGAACGAGATGATACTTTCAACATTACTTGTCGGATTTGTTCATTTGTTCCATCACATGGATATCTGGCTCGGTCTGGTTCACTGGATTCTTACCATGGTGCTTCTGATTCCTGTCATCAAGGTCATGAACCGCTATGTTCCATGGCTTGTAGGTAAGAAAAACATTTTTGATACGCACTTACGAAGATATAAGATAGCATTTCACAAATGAAGCGCAAGCGTGTTCTGTTTTTTATCGAGTCCTTTTCCGGAGGTGGTGCGGAGCGTGTGCTGCTGACCATTCTGAGAAACCTCGACATGGCGAAATTCGATGTCATAGTGCTTGTGATGAGCGACAGCGGAGTTTACAGCCGTGATTTTCACAGTCTGGACATACGGATTGTGCCAGTGCTTAGGTCGCGCTCAGCCTTGATGAACAGCCTGAAATACAAACTGCTGTACAATATGTTGCCGCCTCAGCTGGCGCTCCGGTGGCTTTTGAAGGGGATAAAGGCAGATACATATGTGGCCTTCATCGAAGGATATTGTACGAAGATGTTCTCGCGACTGCCATCATCCACTCGCAAGATTGCATGGGCCCATATCGACCTTAAGAATTTCCCATGGCCAATAACCAAGGGCATATATGCCGATGCCGCGGAAGAAAAGCGTGCTTACGAAAAGTTCGATATGTCGGTGGGTGTATCAAACGATGTCGCGGAAGTTCTCAGAAGCGAATATGGCATCAGGGAAGTCGTTACGATATATAACCCGATTGACGAAGAGCGTATCCGGAGTATGGCCGACGAGCGATGCGATATATCGGTCGACAGGTCGGCATTCAATATTGTCAGTGTCGGACGTTTGACTGCACAGAAAGGCTATGACAGGCTTATAGACCTGATGCCTTCGGTACTTGCGCGTAATCCGCAGGTGAGACTATATATAGTGGGCGAGGGGGAGGAGCGTTCCTTGCTTGAAGAGCGGATAGAGCAGCTTAAGCTCAGCGACAATGTGATACTGACCGGATTTCTTCAAAATCCGTATTCGCTCATGAAGCAGATGGATCTGTTTGTCTGCTCTTCGGTGGCTGAAGGATTCAGTCTTGTCATTGCCGAGGCCATGATAGCCGGTCTGCCTGTCGTGAGCATGGAATGCGCCGGTCCGAATGAATTGCTTGGACACGGGCAATATGGGCGCTTGTGCGCCACATATGACGAACTGTTCGACTGTCTGGCGACACTGTCACAGAACTCCGAACAGCTCTCTGCTCTAAAACAGCGGAGCCGGGAGCGCGGCGAGTTTTTCAACACCCGAAAAATAGTGTCCGATATTGAAAACATACTGTAGTGATGGCGAAACCGGAATGAATCCAATTCTCGACAATCTTCTTGAGATATATAATAAATCGCATATTCTTACTCGTGAGTCCTTTAAGGATAATTGCGTTGCCGATTGGATTGCTTAGTTTTCTTATGAATTGATAATCTGCAAGTATTATCATGCAATCAAGATTGGCCGACTTTCTAAACAAGAGGAATTTGAAAAAATCAAGGAGTACATCCGTAATCGTCTTTTAAAAGATGCATATAAGGTTTATAAACCCAAGACAAAGGGAGATGCATTGTAGCATGCCTTGATGAAGGCAAGGTTATATAAGCTACATTATTTATAAATTAGAAAAGCTTTGACAGCGAGTGTAAAATACGATATAGCAATGGATATTAAACTGTTATCAAAATATCGGACAGAACTAATGGGATTCTCAATGCTTATGGTTATGTTTTTCCATACAATTGGTGGGCTTCCGGTAAAGGCTCTGTATTCCGTTAAGCCATTTATATGTTTTGATTTTGGCGTTGAGTTTTTTATAGTTCTATCTGCAATTGGTTGCACATATTCGTTAGACCGTAACAAAGATACGATAGGGTTTTTTAAGCGTAGATTTAAGCGGATTATTCCGGCATTTGTTGTCGTTGTAGTTCTGGATTTTATCGTAAACGATTTATTGTTAGAGGGAAATACCGATTTGTTTGATTTCTTCAGAAAACTATTCTTCATGAATTTTTGGAAAGGCGATATCTCATTTTGGTTCATTTTGTATATATTGACCTGCTACATGATTACGCCATTTGTATACAGTCGGGCAGACTCAAAGATTCTGTTGGGTTTAATAGGTATTGGAACCATCGCTTTGTTCTTTTATGGATTTAATCATGGTTGTCCTCAAAATGTTTTACTATATAGATTCCCGATTTATTTCATTGCATTACTATGGTGTAATTATGCGATGAAGAATAACACCCAATTGAACTTTTTTTATTTGGGTATACTTACCCTTGCTGTCTATGCAATGTTGATTATGTTTATCAGCTATCCATATAAGTATCTTTTATATATGGCCGCATCAATACCTTGCCTATTATTTATAGCAATGGTGGTAGATAAGTGTAATAGACATGTTCAATCGATTTTATCGTTTGTTGGAGGAATCAGTCTGGAGCTATATCTGATTCATGAAAAGTGCCTTGGTATATCTGATATGATTTCTACCAATATCGCATTCCGGATAGTTTTTTCATTTACCTTAGGCATACTGTTGTCTTATCTTTTACATTTCTGTTTGACGAGGAGAAATAAACAGTTGAAAATGACCAATCGCTAAAAGGTATGTACTTTTGAAATAGTGTAATAATGCGTGTAGATTAACACAAAAATATACTTAAACAAATGAGTGAGCTGATTTCGATAATAGTTCCGGCATACAACTCCATAGCTACCATAGAAGCATGTGTGGATTCGATAAAGGCACAGACCTTTGGCGACTGGGAACTGATACTGGTCGACAACGGGTCGACCGACGGCAGTTTTGCTCTGATTGAACGCGTTGCCGCCGCAGACTCGCGTATAAGCGCCCTGCGAGTGCCGCAGAAAGGGGTGTCGAATGCCCGCAATGCCGGACTTGATATAGCGCGAGGCGAGTATATATGTTTCGTTGACAGTGATGATACGGTAGATAATGATTATCTTGAATGTTTCAATCGCCATAGGCATTCTGACCTTGTAGTATGCGGCTACAATGTAGTAAGTGTCGGAAGCGACATGTCGATAAAAAATACCGATAGGCATTGTCCTGAATCATTGGACTGGAAGCCAGGTGACTCAAAGGCGAAGCTACAGCATGCCTTCAGTAACGGGTATATGCATTTCTGTTGGAACAAGCTGTTCAAAAAGCGTATTATATCAGACAACGGCCTCAGGTTCAGAAGATTTCCGGTAAACGAGGATTATATATTCGTGATGGAGTATCTAAAACATGCAAAAAGCATTTCAATAATTGATGCGCCGCTTTATCATTGGATTAGAGTAGATAAAAGAGAAACCGGAGTGAATTCAGTTCCGGATAATCTGCTTGAGATTTATAATAGGGCGCAGCAGCTCACACGAGACTTTTTCAATGACCATGAGGCTGCAGATCGTATAGCATATTACTCGTATGAGCTAATTATATACAAGTATTATTACTGCTATCGCAATGCAAGGATAAGCAGAGCGGAACTAATGGCAAAGCTTAAAGAATTTCATAAAAATGTGTTTGTCGCACAGGCATATGAAGCCTATATCCCATCAACTAAAGGCGAGCGCATCTTATATCAGCTGGCTAAAAACGGCTGGTTCCGCACGCATTACTTATTGACCCAAAAGCAGCTAATGTAGATTCATGCTTACAATATTCACACCCACATACAATAGGGCGCATACTTTGCCACGCCTTTTCGAGTCGTTGAAGTCGCAGACCTGCAAGGAGTTTGAATGGCTTGTGATAGATGACGGCTCGACAGATCAGACTTCATCTCTGTTCGACCGATGGCAGGATGAGGCAGTCGGCTTTCAAGTAAATTATCATAAAATCGCCAATGGTGGCAAGAACCGGGCGATAAACAGAGGCTTGCAGCTTGCCAAAGGTGAATACTTCATGATCCTTGACTCCGACGACATGCTTACTGCCGATGCCGTGGAGTTTATATGCGGGAAAATGCCCGATATTGAAAACAAACACGGTTTTATAGGTATTTCCGGTAAAAAGGCTGATATGGATACAGGCTTGCCTGTGGGGATCATGAATAAGAATTATTCTGAAGAAGGCTATACCGACTGCAGCAACCTTGAACGTGGTCAGCACAATCTTGGCCGAGACATGGCGGAGGTGTTTATAACCGACCGCCTGCGCAAATATGAGTTCAAAGTCTGGCCCGGGGAGAAATTCACGCCGGAGGAGGTGGTATGGAACCGTATGGCACTTGACGGGTATAAACTCAGATGGTTCAACAAGATTACATATCTGTGTGAGTATCAGCAAGGCGGTTTGTCGGACTCTACATGGAGTCTGTTGCGCAAAAATCCTATGGGCTATGCCATGATGTTTGACATCCGCCTTGAAATCTACAAAGACATCCGGTCAAGGCTCACCAACGCCATCCAGTATGGCTCCTGCTGTTTTCTGGCCGGTGAGCGTGCGATGCTTGCAAAGAGTTATAAGCCTTGGCTTACAATGCTTTTGGCTCCGGTTTCATTTCTTATATATTTAAGAAGAAATATGCAGCTGAAAAAACGGGCAAGGGGATGATATTATGCTTTTGATTGAATTGACTGATGCAATTCGTCAGTGTGTGGCATTGAAGCAGTCGCACAACCGTACCCTCTCCTGTATAGTTTAGGCGACACAAGGTGTATGCCCATGATTATTAGGAATCCCTATGAATGCATTTACTTTGTTTGTTGGCTGCTTTGCGTTGTGTCTTCATAATGATGTACTGAATAAATGATTGTCAAGTATATTGAGAATAAAGAATGAATTGGATTTCACAAGCTGTGTTTATCGGACACTCTGATAGGCATCCGGAAGGGTCGCCTGTTATTGGAGATAATTGCTGTGCATTTGCAAATTCTATTATAATCGGAGGTATAACAATAGGGAACAACGTATTGGCTGCACCAGGAGCATTTGTAAATTATGATGTTCCAGATAATGCTGTTGTGATTGGAAATCCAGGTAAAATTATTATGCGGAAGTCTTCACCGACAAGGAAATATATCCAATATGATGCAGACGAAGTCCGAGATTTATAATGTGTTGCAAGTCTGCTGACATGAATAAAACAAGAATAATCATCTTGATGCACTACCTCGAACTCGGTGGTGCAGAAATGGCGTTGATCGGTCTGTTGCACGCGCTTGATCCGAAACGGACTGATGTGGATCTTTTTGTGTACGACCACCGTGGCCCTCTGATGAAGTTTATTCCCGATTGGGTGAATCTGCTGCCTGAAATCGGTGCATATACAGTAATGGAGCGTCCGTTGTCCGAAGCAGTAAGACGCAGATACTTCGGTGTCGCTTTCGGGCGTTTGGCGGCAAAACTCAGACATCAGGCATTTGTCAGAAAAAACAAACCGGCGGAAATATACAGTTCTCTGATTCAGTATGTCGGTGATTTTGTCACTCCATGGTTGCCGGATATAAATCCGGCAGTGGAGTATGACATGTGTATCAGTTTTCTTGCTCCACACAATATAGCGCGTGATAAAGTGCGTGCTCGTAGGCATGTAGCCTGGATACACACCGATTATTCTACAGTGGATATTGATGTGGTCGATGAACTTAAGGTATGGAGTGCGTTTGATTCAATTGTGTCAATTTCGCCGCAGGTCACAAACGCTTTTACCGAAAGGTTTCCGTCGTTGTCTTCCCGAATCGTCGAAATCGAGAATATTTTGCCGACAGACTATATTATCAGCCGTAGTGAGGAATTCAGCGCAGACCGGGAATTGAAAGGCTGTCCCGCTCTCTTGTCCATCGGTCGGTTTTGTCCGGCCAAGAATTATGACAATCTGCCACTTATAGCCAGACATCTGGTTGACACCTCATGCCCGGAATTGCAGTGGTATATTATCGGCTCCGGTATAGATGAGCCTCTGATACGGCAGAGAATCAGAGAGGCCGGGATGGAAAAGAATGTAATTCTGTTAGGCTCGAAGGTGAATCCATATCCGTATATCAAGGCCTGCGACATTTATGTGCAGCCGTCGCGATTTGAGGGGAAATCCATAACCGTGCGCGAGGCTCAGATGCTTGGCAAGCCTGTGGCTGTGACGGCTTATCCTACCGCTCCGTCGCAGATTCGGCACGGTGTTGACGGTGTAATAGTGCCCCTTGACAACGAGGGCTGCGCCGCCGGCCTTGCAGAACTGATACGTGATGTGGAAAAACAGAAATTATTGGCTGAATATTGCCTCAGTCACGACTTCGGCAATGAGTCTGAGGTTGAGAAGATTTATAAGTTGATTCGATGAAAGGACAAAGAGATACATCGTTGGACTACATCCGACTTCTTGCATGCTTTATGGTGGTGCTTATGCATTCGCCTATTCCGTCGCCGGATGCCGATGGAATGATCCTGGCTCCGTTGAGCTATGTCACGGCTCCGTGCATTGGACTGTTCTTTATGGTGAGCGGAGCGTTGCTCATGCCGGTGAAAGGTGATTATGTCAGCTTCGTAGGCCGACGCTTCGGCAAGATTGCACTGCCGACACTGTTCTGGACGCTGGTTTATGTGGCGCTGAAACTGTACGACAGCGAGTCTGAAATCAATCTAATGCAGACTCTGGCCTCGATACCCTTTGCACCGCAGGGAGAGGGAGTGCTGTGGTTTATGTATACGTTGGCCGGCCTGTATCTGCTCGCACCTATATTGAGTGCCTGGGTAGAGAAGGCTTCAGTACGTGATATCGAACTGGTGCTGTCGCTGTGGGTGGTGACTTTGTGCTATCCGCTTCTGAAATTATGGTTTTATACAAACAGCGGTACGACCGGCATACTTTACTATTTCACCGGCTATGCGGGATATTTTCTGGCGGGCTGTTACCTGAAGAAATATCCGGGCAGAATACCCATGTGGCTTTTCTGGAGTGTGGCGGTATCCGGTATGCTTCTGATGCTGGCGCTGAAGTATTTTGGCATTGTTTACGATTTCTACAGCCTGTTCTGGTATGAGTCGATATTTATAGCGGGGCTGGCTGTAGCTTTGTGGCAGACGGTTGTATATGTCGCCAGAAGGAACAGGCCTGCAGGCCGGACAGTTGTCACGCTGTCAAATCTGAGTTTCGGCATCTATCTGACGCATATATTGATAATGAGGCACTGGCTATGGGATAGCAGCTGGATAGCAGCCATAAGTAATTATGGACTGCAATGTCTGGTCATCGCGGTGCTGACATTTGTTTTCTCCGCACTTGCCTGTCTGCTGATTTCATACCTGCCTATGTCGCAGTGGGTAATTGCCTGCCATATGGATTGGCGGAAATCTGCAACAAAATAGAGAATTATAAAGAACTGAACCATGAGCCAAGCGCGATTATATAGTACGATATTTCTATATTTGACAATTGTTCTTACGCTAATATATGCTTTACAGCTGTCAAACCAGAGCTATAGTAGAATCAAAAAAGGAAGCAACAACAGCGTTTTCGCCTTGGTGCTGTGCCTGTGTCTAGCATACTGGATTGGAATACGCACGCCATCGTATGAGTTTGCCGATACGGGTAATTATGCGCATATGTTCAATTTATACAAGGCGCATATGCCGGTGAATGAAGCAGTTGATTCTGAATGGGTCTGGAATCACTTCACGTACTATTGTTCCCAGACCATGAGTGAGCCGATGTATTTCATATTGATAGCGATGGGGTATTTTGGATTTACGTTATGGACGTGTCGTATGCTGACTCCGAACAACACAATGGTAAGCCTGCTGTTTGTCATGGGTGCATTTTCCTTTTATTCATATGCGACAAATGGAATTAGAAATGGATTTGCATGCAGTATAGTATTGGCGGTGATTGCGATGATTGCCAAATCCCGGAAAAATTTGATTCCTGCTTTGATTCTGGCGTTTATCGCGAGTAATATTCATAAAACCACACTATTGCCGCTGGCGTGCCTGCTGTTGTCGGTATACATCATCAAGTCGTTCAAGTGGGCGTATACATTTTGGATTCTTTCGATTCTGATCAGTCTGGTCGCGGGAAATGCAATCAATGTGTTCTTTGCAAGTTTAGGCTTCGATGACAGACTTTCCTACCTTACTGTACAGCAGGCCGGCAAATTTTCAAGCATAGGATTCAGATGGGACTTCCTGCTCTACAGTATGATGCCGATTGTCTTAGGCTATTATATAGTGATTAAGAGAAGGATTTATGACCGTGCATATATTATACTGCTCAACACTTATACTCTTGCCAATGCTTTCTGGGTGATGGTGATTCGTGCGAATTATTCCAATCGCTTCGCCTATCTTTCCTGGTTTATGTATGCGCTGGTGCTGGCATATCCGTTACTGCGGATCAATATCTGGGGTGATCGGCAGGGACTGGTTGCTTCGAGAATAATGTTGGCACAGATTGCATTTACGTGGGTGATGGTGACTGTCTTATAGTGAGTTAAAGGTGCTGGTAAATGATAACAAGATGATACCCAAGATTATACATTACTGTTGGTTCGGGCGCAATCCGCTGCCTGAATCCGCTCTCAAGTGCATAGCATCGTGGAAGAAATACTTCCCGGACTATGAGATAAAGGAATGGAACGAAGACAATTTCGATGTCAATTGCATACCCTACACAGCGCAGGCATATGAGGCTAAGAAGTATGCCTTCGTCAGTGATTATGCCCGCTTCAAAATCCTTTACGAACACGGCGGCCTATATTTCGATACAGATGTTGAAGTTATCCGCCCGATGGACCATATAATACAGCGGGGCGCATTCATGGGCATTGAAAAGTCTCTTGCCACAACCAAAGGACAGGGTTGGATTGGCGTAAATGCCGGTCTTGGACTCGGTGCTCCTTCCGGGTTGCCGATATACAAAAAAGTACTTGACTTTTATGGCTGTAGGAGTTTTCTGGAAGAAAGCGCGACAGTTGTGACCAATGTCACTCAGTTGCTGATTCTTGAAGGGCTGGCAAATGAAAATGAAATGCAGCATGTGGCCGGGGTAAATATATATCCTGCCGAATATTTCTGTCCAATGGATTCAACTACAGGTATTATGGATATAACTCCGTCCACGGTGTCGATTCATCATTACACTTGTTCCTGGATTGACCATAATTCGCTGGAATACCGGATGCATGCGCTGAAAAAACGGCTGATAAGAATATTCGGAGAAAAATTCATCATGAAAATAGCTTCATTGATAAAACGTTGAGGCATAATATCTCAGACCTATGTGCAGAAAGATTGTAAGCAGAATATCACATTATCTGGACGTATTCTATAATAAGTATTACCCGCCGCAGGTGCTGTATCGAAACAGACAGAGACGGCGCTTGAAAAACCGATCATTCTCACTGTTGACCGGCAACTGCGTTGGAGGCTATCTGTATCACCAGCTTGGACTTGGTTTTACAAGCCCGACTATCAACATGATGATATTGAATCAGGATTTCAAAAAACTGATTTTGAATCCGGAGCATTATATGAACCTTGTGCCGACTCCTTATGAAGATCCGAAGTATCCCGGAGTACCATCGGCTCTGCTTGGCGACATCGTATTGCATTTTACTCATTACCTGACTTCAGAGGAAGGCATCGCGGCATGGGAAAAACGTAAGCGGCGTATAGACTATGATAATCTGTATGTGATAATTTCCGACATTGACCTGTCGCGAAAAGACATTGAGGAACTCCGTGATGTGAAATGCCGTAAGCTGGTGGTTATGACATCGAGGGAATACGACATGGATTATTGTCTGTATCTGCCGGAGTTCAAGGGCCGCGAACATGTGGGTGAACTGCTTGGAAAGACCTTGTCAGGCAAATGGAAGTTTGAGAAATACTTCGATTTTGTAGATTGGGTAAACTCGGATGATTCAATAGCGCGTAACTTTTACATTGGCGAAAAATAATGGCTCCCCGTATATCTGTAATAATGGGCATATATAACTGTGCTCCGACTCTTGGCGAGGCATTGGATTCGCTTTTGGCACAGACTTGTCAGGATTTCAAGGTAATCATGTGCGATGACGGTTCGACTGACAATACTGTGGAAGTGGCAGAGAAGTATGCCTCCCGATATCCAGAACAGTTTATTCTTATCAGAAACCCTCGTAACATGGGTTTGAACTATACTCTCAATCATTGTCTGGAATATGCTGATACAGAGTTTGTGGCCAGAATGGACGGAGATGACATATCGTTGCCAGAGAGGTTTGAACTGGAAGTGAATTTTCTGGATTCCCATGCGGATTATGCCATAGTCAGCGGTCCGATGATATATTTTGACGAAAAGGGTGATTTCAGAACAGGCCGGATTCGTAGTCCGGAGCCTACAGAAGCAGATTTTGTAAAGGGTACTCCATTCTGTCACGCACCATGTATGGTAAGGAGAGAGGCATATGAAGCGGTCGGAGGTTATTCGGTCGACAATAAATTGCTTCGGGTCGAGGACTATCATTTATGGCTTAAAATGTATCTGGCGGGATATCGTGGTTATAGGCTAAGTAATCCTATATATAAAATGAGGGACAATCGTGAGGCCATGGTCAGACGGACTTTTAGAAACCGGATCAATGAAATGTATGTGAAGCATCTTTGCATCAAGAAGTTCAAACTGTCGAAGCTGCAATATATGCATCTGCTTGTGCCAATGCTGAAGGCTTGCTGTCCCAATAGACTCGCCATGTTGCTTCGAAAACTTATGAGCGTGTCTTGAGCTGCAAAGTTAACTATCAATTATTTAATGAATTGACGGTTGTTATGGATAAGACAATAAAGATAATACGTGCCTGCACGGTACCGGCCTCGCTGGGTTTTGTCAAGGGCATGATTCCGGATTTGGTAAAGAAATATGAGGTAGTGCTCTTATCTTCACCAGGGGCAAATTGGAAAGAGTTGGACGAAGTAATCCATCTTGTCAGATGTAAAAAAATCAATATGTCACGGCGGATAGACATATGGAGCGATTTGAAATCGCTTTATCGCCTGTGGCGGATGTTCCGGCGTGAACGCCCCAGGATGGTTCATTCCATGACCCCCAAGGCCGGACTGCTTTGTATGCTCGCGTCTCGGCTGGCAGGTGTGCCGGTCAGAATTCATACATTTACCGGATTGGTCTTCCCCACATCGACGGGTTTGAAAAGACGCGTATTGATGGCCACGGATAAGATTACATGCGCGGCAGCAACCCATATAATTCCTGAGGGCGAAGGGGTGAGACGCGACCTGCTTGAAAACGGTATCACCAAGAAGGATATACATGTTCTTGGCTATGGCAATTGTCAAGGGATTGACCTTGACCGCTTTAATCCTGAACTGCATTATGACGTAGATGAATACTCCGGCGCAGAGTCTCTGCCTAAATTGTTTGAAGAGGAAAGCCCGGAGGAGTTCGCAAAGAATCAGTATCTGAAACCGGTGTCAAGACCCGATATGGTTACTTTTATTGCCATAGGACGACTTGTCGGAGACAAAGGAATAAATGAACTTGTATACGCTTTTCAAAAGTTAAACAGTGAGTTTCCGAAAACAAGGCTCATTCTTCTCGGACCCACAGAGAGTGGGATAGACCCTTTGAAGCAGGAAACAATGGAGACAATCCGGAGTCACCGACATATTGAAGCAGTAGGTCTCCAATATGATATCAGACCATGGCTGTCTGTATCCGACTGTGCCGTACTGGCCAGTTACCGCGAGGGCTTTCCGAATGCCGTCATTGAGGCCGGTGCCATGGGGCTGCCTCAGATTGTAACGGACATCAACGGTGCCAACGAGATAATCGTCGAAGGTGAAAACGGCACGATTGTTCCGCCGCGCGATGCTGAGGCTCTGTTTGATGCAATGAAACGTATGGTAGAGGATTCCGAATGGCGTCAGCGTCTTGCCTTGAAGGCCAGACAGATGGTGGCATCTCGCTACGACCAGCATTATGTGCGCAGGTGCCTATATGAGTTTTATGACAAGGTTCTTGGTAATTGAAAAGTTGAAATTATGTACAGACACTTTTTTAAAAGATTTCTTGATTTTACGCTCACATTCGTTGGGCTTATCTGCATTTCTCCGATATTTCTTGTTTTGTGCATTCTGGTCAGACTTAAGCTTGGGTCACCAATATTCTTCAGGCAGATGCGCATCGGCAGGAATGACCGTCCGTTCATGATGATAAAATTCCGCACGATGACCGATGCACGCGACAAGGATGGAAATCTTTTGCCGGATACAGACAGGTTTACAAAATTTGGCGATTTTCTGCGAAACAGCAGTCTGGATGAGTTACCGGAGCTGCTCAATGTGCTGAAGGGCGATATGTCGCTTGTTGGACCACGCCCGCTATATCCGATTTACTTACCATATTATACAAGGGAAGAGTCGCGACGTCATGATGTGCGTGGCGGAATTACCGGACTGGCTCAGATTAATGGCCGCGCACTCTGCCGGTGGAAAGACCGTTTTGCATACGATGTGCGGTATGTCGATGAATTGTCGTTCACAAACGATGTGAGAATTTTATGGCGGACATTCTTCAAGGTCGCGGCAAAGGATGATATAGGAGTTCCGTCGGTTACCGATGAAGGCGGACTGCATGTTTTGCGCGAAGTGCAGCAACCTGAAAAAGTCCGAATAGTAGAACAAATGCTTGCCAAGAGCAATAACCGGCTCTAAATGAAGATGACCATAAACTGGGAAGTAGGCAGCACCTGGTATGCCGATGATTTTAAATCAGACGGTAAGATGCCGGAGTATATGGAACGGATTGTTCCATCCAGCGAGCTGACCTTGTTGTCGACCTGCCGTAGCGCAATATCCATTGTTTTGGACAGGATTCCGATGGGTAGGCGTGCACTTGTACCTTCATTTACCTGCCATAGTGTTGTTGAGCCTTTTGTCAAGGCTGGATATGACGTCAGACCGTATCCTCTCAAGGAAAACCTTGAGATAGACATTTGCGGTCTATCGGAACTTGTCGATTGCTTCCGTCCGGATGTAATACTGATTCATGGCTACTTCGGATTCGATACAGTAGGGAATGCCTCGGCATATCTGGAACTGTGCAGGAACAGGGGCATAGTTGTGATTGAGGATCGGACGCAAACCATGTTTTCAACTTTCCGACGTCCTGTGGCTGACTATGTCACAGGCAGTATCAGAAAGTGGCTTCCTGTGCCGGACGGAGCTTTTTTGTCGGGTCTCAGTATTGACGGCTTGTCAGAAGACGAGTTGCTGGTGACTGCAAAAATAGAGGCCATGCAAGAAAAATGCCGATATATCTTCGCAGGCGAAGGCAGGAAAGAAGATTTCATGCCGAAATTTGCCGAGGCAGAGAGAATACTTGATTCCCGTACAGAAGCACATGCAATTTCAGGATTTACAATGTCGGCTCTCGGTGGCCTGGATATAGAAGCTCTTGCTCTTAGCAGAAGAAACAACTACAACGCTCTGACTTCAAGGCTGGCTCTGCATCCTGAGATTTCGCTCATATTTCCCCGTGCAACAGACAGCGATGTTCCTTTCCTGTTGCCGCTATATATCAGCGAAGGACGGAAAGACTTTCAGAGTTTTATGGCCCGCCACAATGTGTACCCGACAATTATATGGACTTGTCCTGCCGAACTGGAGCAGGGGCTTGATCCGGTTGGTCGCCATATTTACGACAATATATTGTGCTTTCATGTTGATCAGCGCTACGGGGTCGATGACATGAACCATGTGGCAGATATAATCGATTCATATTTTGAACAATAAATAATGATGACTAATAACCGACTGATGATACTCGGCACGAACGAGTATCAGAATCCTCTTATACTCCGCGCCAAAGAGCTGGGCTATGAAACCCATGTGTTTGGATGGCCGCACGGAGAGATAGGGGAGACTACAGCAGATGTTTACCATCCGGTGAATATACTTGATTACGATTTGTTATGGGAGGAGTGCCGTAAACTGAATCCATGTGGTGTCGCATCCGTATGCTCTGAGCTTGCCATGCATCCTATGAACTATCTCTTGCGTAAGATGGGAATACCTTGCAATTCAGTAGAAACTGAAACTATAACAACCAACAAGTATCTGATGCGTAAGGCTATGAAGGAGGGCGGGGTGGATAGCCCGAATTTCATTCTTGTAAAAAAAGGTCAGGACATAGCCGATATTGAGAAATCGGTTGCCGCTTTCACATATCCTCTCATCATAAAGCCTTGCGACCTTAGCTCAAGCCGTGGCGTATACAAAATTGAAAGTCCTGCTATGCTTCAGCATGGTGTGGATTATGCTATGGAATGGTCGAAAACCGGAGAGGCTATACTTGAGGAGTTTATCGACGGGCCTGAATACAGCGGAGAAAGCATTGCCTACAGAGGTGAATACAAGCTACTGGCCATAACGGAGAAATCCACAACTGGAGCGCCGCATTTTGTGGAGACCGGGCACAGGCAACCGGCAAGGCTTTCGGCGGAAATGACTAAGAAAGTTGAGGAGATTCTATTCAAAGCGTTCAGGTCGCTGAATATTGAATATGGAGCTATTCATCCGGAGTTTCGTATTACACCGGATGGCAGAATCCTATTTATGGAAATAGCCACCCGTATGGGCGGTGACTGTATCGGCACGGATTTGGTGCCGCTTTCTTCCGGCTATGATTTCCTTGGCATGGTGATAGACATATGTTGCGGCAAGGCGCCTTCATTCAGGAAGATACGCCCCCCTATGGTGGCTTGCAACCATTATATCATGACAGCCGAAGATCTTACGGAATTCAACAATCTGATGGTGTCCGCTCCTGAAAAAGTATGGCGGCACAGCGAAATGAAGCCTGTTTCAGATTCGCCAGTTTTAAAAAGTGCTGACAGAGCAGGATACTACATAACAATAGATGAACTGGACAATACGCTATGAGGCTGCTTGAAGTTTTTAGAAGTAAGGCTTTCTGGTGGATGGATGGCTTCAGAGGTGGTAGAATACGCAAGTATCTGGACACTCTGACGAAAATCGAGGGTTCAGGAGATGTTTCTGAATCTGACCTGGCAGCTTACCATAAAGCGCGGTTAACAGAGCTGCTTGAACATTGTGTCAGAACAGTTCCGGCATATTCGGGCTTGAATCCCGATTCATTGGACAGTTGGCCGGTTATAAACAAAATGACCTTAAAGGATGGCGGAGACAGATATCTTTCGACTGCATTCAATAAGGAAGGTCTCATTCCGATGTCAACGAGCGGGTCTACCGGCACTCCTTTCACGTGTCTTCAGAATGTCGATAAAAAACGACATGTGAATGCTGAGGTTCTGTTTTACAACGGTTTGACAGGGTTTGAAATCGGAAGAAAAATCATATATTTCAGGTCAGTCGTCAGCGAGGTCAGCAAATCGAGATTGCAGCAGTTCATGCAGAATATAAATCTGATAGATTGCAGTGATCTCAGTGATGAGGGAATACGCACAAAAATCAGACAAATAAAAAAGCTTTCAAGAAACGGAGGCGCAATGATTCTGAGCTATGCATCAACACTTGATGCCTTCTGCCGATATTTTGAAAAATATGGAACTGCAGAGGCCGAGGGATGCCGGATATATGGAATAGTATCCGGTTCGGAGATGTTGAAGGATTCGACCAGAAATGTGCTTGCCAAGGCCTTTGGCTGCAAGGTGGTTTCGCGATATGCGAATGAAGAGAATGGCTTCATCGGTCAGGATGGTATCGAGAATAATGTATTTGCCCATAACCGTGCCCATTATTTCGTGGAGATACTGAAATTTGATTCTGATAATTCGGTTGAACCCGGTGAGGTGGGGCGCATTGTGTTGACTGACCTATACAATTATTCAATGCCGATGGTGCGTTATGACACCGGAGATGTCGGAGCTTGGCGCGAAATCAATGTAAATGGTATGGTTCGTCTTGCTATAGGCGATTTTGGCGGTCGTCGTGTAGATATGATATATGATACCGGCGGTAATATATTATCACCACATTCGATAACGAACTATATGTGGGAATATAATGAAGTTGTCCGGCAGTTCCAATTCGTTCAGCGCGACCGAGACGAATATACTCTCCGGCTCAACCTGTCAAAAGAATTCGATACTGAATGCCTTATCGCAGGGTTGCATAAAATTGTAGGTAATGATGCCCGGATTTATGTTGAAAAATGTGATGAGATACCGGTGCTTGCATCCGGTAAAAGAAGATATATAGTCAACCTCATGAACTCACTGTCAAGATGATATTCCTCGGTGATTTGGCATGCCCGGCCGAGAAGGTGTCGGCTTTTATTGTCTGGGCAACTTCTATCTGCCTTCGGGGATATATTTCGGGGGCAGGCTTGTATACCCGGACAGCTCCAAGCATACTATAGGTCTGCGGATTGAGAATGATAATACAGATGTATTGCATTTCGAAACCGATATGTCGGAACCTGTTCGGTATGTTGGTGCGGAGCCGATAATGGATGCTGCATCATCAAGCATATTGGATCTTGAGTCTTATACAAGAGTATTCAGAAGGCAACGCTCCAAAAAATTGCTGGTGCCTGTATTTAAGTCATATACAGGCCTTGGGTTTGAGCTAAATAATAGGTGGGCAATATATAGGATAAAGTTAATAAAACGAATATCAAAAATCATAGATAAACTGAGATGAAAACAATATTGGTGACAGGCATCGGTGGTCTCACGCCCAGGTCTATAACTGGAATCATACGCGAGAATCATCCCGACTATCATATAATCGGAATTGATGCAAACAAGAAGGCCGTGGGCTTTTTTATGGAGAATCTGCTTGACGAGCATTTCGTGTGTCCGCGATGCGATTCTCCGGAGTATTTCCCGTTTATCGAGAAGCTTGTAAAGGATAAGGGTATAGACTATGCCTTTGTTCAACCCGAAAGCGAAATTGTGAAATGGGGAGAGTATTATGAGTCGAATGGAAAGTTCCCATGTCCGGTTTTCATGGGCTGCAAAACTCTGTCGGAGTCGCTGCGCGATAAGTCGATTATGGCTGAGTTGCTCGAAGGCACCGACTTTATACCCAAGACGATAAAAGTTACACAACAGAACTCGTGCTTCGATCTGGTAGAGAAAGAAATCGGATTTCCGTGCTGGATACGAGCCACAGAAGGTACCGGAGGTCTTGGGTCACTGAAACTGGAGGATATGGCGAGCTATAAAAGCTGGCTGTTCATCAACAGAGCCATCCCGGAGTTTACCGTGAGCGAGTTCCTGACTGGCAGACATCTGGCAAACGAGATGCTGTACTATAATAATGAATATGTCAAGGGAGCGGCACTTGAGTGCGCGGAATATGTGATGGCTAATACAGCTCCTTCAAAGGTGACCGGCAATACTGCGTTCGGACGTTTTCTGAACGAAGACCGCATCAATAAGTTCTGTGACGACTGTATAAAATATCTCTGTGAAAAACTTGGAGTGCCGGCTCATGGTATTCTGTCGTTCGACCTGAAAGAAGACAAGAATGGAAATATGAAGGTTACGGAGGTAAATATCCGGCATATGGCATATGCCGGAGTTATGGCTCATGTCGGTTTCGACTTGATAGAAGACACTATCAAGATAATGGAAGACGGCAATGCTGACCGTGTCGCCCGGGCGCCTTTCTTCCACTATGACAAGCCATACGTGTTTCTGCGTGATGTAGATGTGGAGCCAATAATTCTTGAAGGCGAAGATGTTTTTGAAAACTGATAGCGCGAAAAATCATGCTATCAGCTCTTGGCTGCGGCGGGGAATCCCCGCCGCTTTTTTTTGCATTCTTGGCATTTTGTCTTATCTTTGCACCGTCATACAAAATCTATCATGAAATTCAAAACTGCTCTTTTGTGCATGATGTGCAGCGCCGCCGCTGCCGCACAGATACCTTATTATGCCCCGGCCGTCGGTCACGGAAACCTTAACGGCTACACCTCGCTGAAATTCCGGCCCGGTGTGGCGGCCAAGGAGACTTATACCTCGTTCCAGTTCGGACTGTCCGACTATGCCGCCGCCGGTGTCGACCTGCAGACCTGCGGCAGCGAGGTCTATGGCGGAATCATTGCCCGCGGCGGTTATGAGTTCAGCCCCCGCTTCGGTGTGGGACTGCAGCTGACCCCTTCGTTCCGGGTCGACGGTAACATGGAGTTTTCCTATCTCACTACCGGACTGTTTTTCAGCGGCGACATCATCAGCGACAAACGTTTCTTCTGGGCGGCAAACACCTGGTATACCGCCCACCGCCATGCCGCCGACGATATCGAGCAATATCTCTATCTGGGTTCGACACTGCCTTTGCCGCACGGACAGACAATCACTCCTATGCTCGGCACTATCTATTCCTGGCGCCTCGACAGCGACGCCGACATTGCCGCCGGAGCCTACTGGACCGTGGGAAAGTTCTGCTTCTATCTCTGGGCCAACGACCTGCTGAAGGCCCATCCGCGCTTTGTGGTCGGGCTGGAGTTCACCATTCCGGCCCTGTAGCCGGGCGCTCCCGCATTTTATTTTTATATCTGTGGGATATTTTGTAATTTTGCGTTATGAACAAGAATATTCATGACGCCTGGGATAGGGAACATCTCTGGCATCCGTATACATCCACTATCGACCCGCTGCCGACATATATGGTCGACCGGGCCGAGGGCGTGGAAATCGTACTCGCCGACGGTCGGCGACTCATCGATGGCATGTCGTCGTGGTGGTCGGTAGCTCACGGCTATAACCATCCGCGCTTGAACATGGCCGCGCAGCGACAGCTCGAAAAAATGAGCCATGTGATGTTCGGCGGCCTTACACATCAGCCGGCCATAGACCTTGGCCGACGTCTGCTCGACTGGGCTCCCGACGAGATGCACAATGTGTTTTTTGCCGATTCCGGCTCGGTGGCCATCGAGGTGGCCATGAAAATGGCGGTTCAGGCTTCGGTAAGCCGCTACGGCGACCACCGGCGCTCTAACTTCGCCGCTCTACGGCGTGGCTATCACGGCGACACCTGGAATGCCATGAGTGTATGCGACCCTGTCACCGGCATGCACGGCGCTTTCGGCCCGGCTCTGCCGGTGCGCTATTTTCTGCCGTCGCCCCGCAGCCGCTTCGACGGCGAGTGGATTCCGGCCGACATCGAGCCGCTGCGCCGCCTGCTTGAGGAACGGGCCGACGAGCTGGCCGCTCTGATTCTCGAACCTATAGTGCAGGGAGCCGGAGGCATGTGGTTCTACCATCCCGAGTATCTGCGTCAGGCCCGACGGCTCTGCGACGAGTACGGACTCTATCTGATTTTCGATGAAATTGCCACCGGATTCTGGCGCACCGGACGGCGCTTCGCCCTGGAACACGCCGGAGTGGTGCCCGACATCATGACGGTGGGCAAGGCTCTCACCGGCGGCTATCTGACCCTCAGCGCGGTGTTGACCACCCGCGACGTGGCCGACACGATTTCGCGTGGCGAGGCCGGTGTGATGATGCACGGCCCCACGTTCATGGCCAATCCGCTGGCCTGCGCCATAGCCTGCGAGTCGCTGCGGATTTTCGAAGAGCAGAACATGCCTGCGGTGGTGTCGCATATCGAGGAGGTGATGCGCCGTGAGCTGGCTCCGGCAGCCGACATGCCACAGGTGGCCGATGTGAGGGTGCTCGGCGTCATAGGTGTGATACAGACCCGTGAACCGGTGGATGTTGGCATGTTCCAGCGGCTGTGTGTCGAACGCGGCATATGGGTGCGCCCTTTCGGCTGCAACGTCTATATCATGCCGCAGTATATTATCAGCGACAGCGAGCTAGAACGCCTCTGCCGCGGCATGCTCGACACTCTCAGCGCCCTCTGGAAATGAACTGTGACTTCTACAGCCTGCAATTGCAGCAGCTCGCCGCCGCCGGAAATCTGAGAACCATACCCGCCGGCACGCCAGAAGGCGTGTGCGACCTGTCGTCGAACGACTATCTCGGACTGGCCGAGGAACCCGGTCTGGCTGATGCCTTCCTTGCCGCCACCGACATCACAGCTGCGTTGCTGACATCGAGCGCCTCGCGTCTGCTGGCTCCGCGACAGACCGCCTACGAGGCTCTGGAACAGACTCTCGCACGGATGTACGGACGTCCGGCCCTGCTGTTCAACTCCGGCTATCACGCCAATGTCGGGGTGGTGCAGGCTTTGGCCGACAGACGGACTCTGATTCTGGCCGACAGGCTGGTGCATGCAAGCATCATCGACGGCATCCGGCTTTCCGGAGCCGTATTCGAGCGCTTCCGCCACAATGACGTGGTGCATCTGGAGCAGCTCATAGCACGCCGCCGCGCCGATTTCGACCGCCTGCTCGTGATTGTCGAGAGTGTGTATTCGATGGACGGCGATACTGCGCCGCTGGATGCTCTGGTCGAACTCCGCGACCGCACTCCCGGCATGATGCTTTATGTCGACGAGGCCCACGCCGTGGGTGTCTGCGGACCGCAGGGTCTTGGCTTAACGGCTGCTCTGGAGCATCCCGAAAAGGCCGACATCGTGGTGGGCACACTCGGCAAGGCTCTGGCCTCGGCGGGCGCATATGTGATCTGTACGGAAGTGCTCCGTTCATATCTCATCAACCGCTCGCGCAGTCTGATTTTTTCCACAGCCTTACCGCCGCTGCAGGCTTTGTGGAGCAAATACATTTTGGAAACCATGGCCGGGATGGACGACCGCCGCGAACATCTGCGCCGTCTCGGCTCACAGCTGGCGCGTTTCACCGGATGCAGTCATCACGGACATATACAGCCGCTCGTCACAGGCAGCTCCGAGTCGGCGCTGGCTCTCTCGCGTCGTTTGCTCGACATCGGATACAAGGTGCTGCCGATACGCACTCCGACTGTGCCGCCGGGCACCGAACGTCTGCGCTTCAGTCTGTCGGCCGCCTTGTCCTGCGAAGCCATCCAAGGGCTCGAAAGGGCAGGGGAGTTGTGCTGACGTGTCATCATCACTAACATTATGAAATGAAATACGAATTGACAAGCAGCTGCGGTTCTGACCGTCTGATACTGATCTTTGCCGGATGGGGCATGGAACCACGGGTGTTCGCCCATCTGCGCCATGAGGGCTATGATATTGCCGTGGTATGGGACTACCGCGACTTCGGCATCGACTGGAGTGTAATCGACTCATACCGCGAGATATGTGTCATAGCCTGGAGTCTCGGTGTCTACGCTGCCGCCATGACCTGCCACGGAATCGAGAACCGGGTGACTCTGCGCATAGCCGTCAACGGCACAACAACTCCCGTCCACGACAGTCTCGGCATTCCCGAGGCTGTCTATGAAGGTACGGCGGCCACACTCGACAGCCGCCGTCTGGAGAAGTTCTTCCGGCGCATGTGCGGCGACCGCGACTCGTATGCCCATTTCAGCAGCTGTGCCCCGCAACGGCCTGTCGATGAACTTGTCGACGAGCTCAACGCCATCTGGCCGCAGCCGGTGCTGGCCAATCCTCAGGTCAGCGGCTGGGACAGGGCGTATATCGGACGTTCCGACGCCATATTCCCCGCAGTCAACCAGCAGAGAGCATGGGATGCCGCCGGTGTGCCTGTCACGGCTCTTGACGCACCGCACTATATCGACCTGCAGCGGATCATCGACCATGCTGTAATCCATAAGGAACTTGCCGCGCGACGCTTCGGCGAGCGGCGTCAGAGCTACGAGAAGCATGCCCGCGTACAGCGCCGCATCGTCGAGGCTCTTGACGCGGCAATACGCCGCAACCGCATCGACGAGCATCTGGCCGTCAGCGGTCATGCCGTGCTTGAAATCGGCTGCGGCACCGGTCTGCTGACCCGTTGCCTGCTCGAATATCTGAAGCCCGAGGCTCTCCACCTGTGGGATATCGCCCCCGATGCCTTTACAGTGCCGGGAGCCACATTCCGGGCCTGCGACGCCGAACTGGCCATCACCCGTACGTTGCCGGAGCGTTTCGATGCCATCGTGTCCGCCTCCACAGTGCAGTGGTTCAACTCGCCCCGGCGATTCATGGCCGAGTGCGGCCGAGTGCTCCGCCCGGGCGGCTGGCTGGTGCTGAGCGCCTTTGCCCGTGGAAATCTCGAGGAAGTGGCGCAGGCCACCGGACGCTCGCTGCCCCTTCTGCCCGCCGAGGAGTGGAAGGCTATGGTTCCCGACGGCTTCGAGGTGATAGAGTTTACATGTAACACAGCCGAACTGGTGTTCGGTTCTCCGATCGATGTGTTCCGCCATCTGCAGCTGACCGGCGTCAACGGTCTGGGCAGCTACAGCGGCGCCGCTCTGCGGCGTGCGATAGACAACTATCCGATGAGGCTCGACGGACGCTACTACCTTACATACAAACCATTCATACTTATAGCAAGAAAAAAACGATGAACATTCAGCCCAAGGTTATATTCGTAAGCGGCATCGACACAGATGCCGGCAAGACATACGCTACGGCATGGCTCGCCCGCAAGTGGATGGACAGCGGTCTGAGCGTGGCCACACAGAAATTCATACAGACCGGTAACAACGGACGCAGCGAGGACGTCGAGGCGCACCGCCGTCTGGCCGGCATGGCTCCACTGCCCGAAGACTCCGACCTGACCACGGCTCCCGTGATATTCAGCTATCCGGCATCTGCCCAGCTGGCCGCGCGTATCGACGGACGTGAAATCGATGTCGAGGCCATCGACCGCAGCCGGGAACTGCTTTCGTCGCGCTACGACCGCCTGCTCATTGAAGGAGCCGGCGGGCTGATGGTGCCGCTGACCGACGACTATCTGGCCATCGACTATGTGGCCGGACGCCGTCTGCCTCTGGCGCTGGTCACCAACGGACGCCTCGGCTCAATCAACCACACACTGCTTTCGCTGGAAGCAATCCGCAGCCGTGACATCGAGTTGCCCTATGTGCTCTATAATACATATTTCGACAGCGACAGCACTATCGCCGCCGACACCTATGGCTTTATCGAGCGCTACCTCCGGCGCCATTTCCCCGCTACGGAGTTGCTCCGGGTGCCTGTGATGCAGGCGATTTAGAGTCGGATATGGTAACTACTCATCTATCCTGATTTCCGTAAACTGTTCATTATCAATGTAGGGACGCACCCCGGTGCGTCCGCAGCAACGAGATTTGGGATAACCGGCGGCCGTCCGGACGCACCGGGGTGCGTCCCTACAAGATGTTGTTTGCCAGCGATTTAACATAGTTGAATAGTTTCCGGATATGTGATAGGATGAAACAGAAGTAAATAGATGTTAAAATCTATTAAATTTCAAGGCGCAAGGGTGCAAAATTTGTAACTTTGTGTGATGATAGAATCTGAAATAAATATCAGCATACCGAAGCAAATACTGCCTTCATTACCTCAGGCCCGCTTCCCCGGTCAGATTACGGTCATTGACTCGCTCGACCAGGCACGACAAGCTTTGAGATATCTTCGGCGTGCGGCTATAGTAGGATTCGACACTGAAACCAGACCTTCGTTCCGCAAAGGCAACCCTCACAAAGTGGCTCTGTTGCAGCTTAGTACCGACGCACGTTGTTTCCTGTTCCGGCTCAACCGGATGGGAGTCAGCAGGGCGTTGTGCAACTTTCTGCAGGATCCGGCGGTGATGAAGGTCGGACTGAGCGTCCACGATGACTTCAACGTCCTGCGGCGTTCGGTCTCCGAGCTGAAACCTCAAGGTTTCATCGAACTTCAGGCTTATGTCAAACGTTATGGCATAGTGGATATAAGTCTGCAAAAAATCTATGCCATAGTTTTCGGCGAATACATGCCGAAAAACCAGCGGCTTACCAATTGGGAGGCTGACCAGCTTACGCCTCACCAGCAGGCATATGCGGCTATGGACGCATGGGCTTGTCTGCGGATTTATACTTACTTGAATTCCGGGCGCTTCATACCTATGGAATCGCCCTACAGAATCCCGCCACCTGACGACAGCGGAGGCTGATGTCGCTGACGGTTTCTGTACGAAACTGTTTATTTATTTAGCACCATGAAACTCAAAAGATCTATCGTGATACCCTCGCTGCTGCTCGTCTATCTCGGCGTTATGGCGACTCTGGGTTATCCCGAATTCAACAGCGGGACTACTTCCCCGCAAGAGTATTTCGGCATTATTGCCGTGACTCTTATTGTGATAGTGTTCCTGCACTTCAACCTCAGGCACCGCGAGCATGCGCTGCAGCGGAAGTCCGAATCCTCCGCCTGCGTGGCAACCGTTGAAA
>CAMWUD010000004.1 GCA_947177365.1 uncultured Porphyromonadaceae bacterium
ATTCTGTTGAGTTTCATAATTTATATTTATCAGTGTAAAGTGAGTCGTGAGTTTCGGCAGAGCGACTCCGCGCAGCTGCAAATCTGCGGGAGCGTCACCTCTGTTATATGTCGGCGCATTTCCTGACGGTCGGCGGCGCGTCCGTGGAACAGGGTGGCGCGGGCAGCGCCGAGGATGGAATTCTCGCGGTTTTCGCCGCTGAGGAGCATCTGGCCGAGATATTGTTTTTTAGCCATTTCGAGTTTGCGCGCGTTTATGGCCTCGCCGGCGGCCACAGCTTCGAGAGTGCGCCTGATGAGTCTGCGGCACTTCGGTTCGTCGTGGTGGTCGCAGCCGTAATAGATGCTCATCACGCCGCAGTCGGTATACAGCGACGATGCCGCTTCTACGGTGTAGACGAGTCCGCGGCGTTCGCGTAGCTCCACATTTAGCAGCGAGTTCATGCCTGGGCCGCCCAATATGTTGGCGAGCAGCGACATGGCAAAGCGGTCGGGCGAGTGCATGCCTCCGATACGGCAGCCTATGATGCTGTGGCTCTGGTGCGAGCCGATGCTGCGTTCGGTGTCGAAGGGAGCATTGATGCAGAATTGCGGCGCTTCATGTGCCGAGGCGCCGGCGGGTACTGCCGCGAGATGACGTTCCAGACAGGCCTGTACGCGTTCGATGCCGGCGGGTCCGCTGTAGAATGCCACCATATTGTCGGCGGTATACCATTTCCGCAGCCATCCGAGGCAGTCGGCGCCGGTAAATCCGTTCAGGTCGTCGGTGGTGCCGAGGATGTTGTGTCCGAGGCTGCTGCCCTTGAACAGCAGGTCGTCGAAGTCGTCGAACACAGCCTCGCCCGGCTGGTCGAGGTACGAATCGATTTCATCGGCCACCACTTCGCGCTCGCGCAGCAGTTCGGCTTCCGGGAAGCGGGAGTTCAGCACAAGGTCGGCCACGAGTTCGGCTGCACGGTTGAGCTGTCCGGCCGGGAAAGCTGTGTACACGGTGGTCTCTTCCTTGGAAGTGAAGGCATTGAGTTCGCCTCCGACCGCTTCCATGCGGTTGAGTATATGCCATGCGGAGCGCCGTGCTGTGCCTTTGAACAGAGTGTGTTCGACGAAGTGAGCCAGTCCGAAGGCACCTTCGTCTTCGTCGCGGCTGCCGGCACGTACGGTCACGCCGAAATACCCGGCGGCTGCGCCGGGTGTACGGCGGTAGATCGCCTGCATGCCGTTTGTCAATGTGAAATAGCTGTACAAGTTGAGAGTCTGTTTATCGTTTGTGTCAGGGTTCTATCCAGTCGCCGTTGGCTTTGATGAGTGCAATCAGGCGCGGCAGAGCCTCGTCGGCGGGAATATTGCGTTCGATGCATTCGCGTCCTTTGTAAAGGCTGATGCAGCCGGCTGCTGCGCCGACATAGCCGTAGTCGGCGTCTGCCATTTCGCCGGGACCGTTCACGATGCAGCCCATCACGCCTATCTTCAGCCCTTTCAGATGGCCGGTCGCCTCTTTGACTTGGGCGAGTGTGGTCTGGAGGTCGAACAGTGTGCGGCCACAGCCCGGGCAGGCAATGTATTCGGTACGGCTGATGCGTCGCCGTGTTGCCTGAAGTATGGCCAGGGCGAGGGAGCGGCAGCGTTCGTCGCCGAGCGAGGGCGCTATGATTTCCACGGCATCGCCATGACCTTCAAGCAGGAGGCGTCCCAGATCGACGGATGCGGCTACGGTGACTTCTTCCGCCGACATGTCGGCCGGATAGGAAGCGCGGAGCAGCACCGGTCCCTGGGGGAGCGGACCGGCAAGCGGCACGTCGGCGACGCTGTATCCCTGCGGGATGTCATCGACTCCGGCGACCAGCGGCTGGGAGGGATTGTCGCGTCGTGAATCGGGCAGGAACTGCGGAGCGGCAAGGACGCGGCTGCAGTGGTCGGCGAGCATCCGTGCCACCGGGAGTTCGGCGGTGGGGTCTTCCGACAGCGATACCCTGATGGTGTCGCCGATTCCCAGGCACAGCAGCGAACCGATTCCGACAGCCGATTTCACTCGGCCATCCTCGCCGTCACCTGCTTCGGTGACCCCGAGATGGAGGGGGAAGTGCATGTCTTCGGCATCCATGGCTTTTACCAGCAGGCGCACTGTGTCGGTCATGACCTGTACGTTCGAGGCCTTGATGGAAATTACCACCTGGTCGAAGCCGGTTTCGCGGCAGACGCGCAGATATTCCATGGCGGACTCCACCATGCCGGCGGGAGTGTCGCCGTAACGGCTCATTATGCGGTCGGACAGCGAGCCGTGGTTCACACCCAGACGAATGGCTGTGCCACGGCTGCGGCACAGTTCGAGGAATGGGATGAGAGCGTTGCGAATACGGTCGGTCTCGGCGGCGTATTCGGCGTCGGTGTATTCGAGTTTTTTGAAAGTGCGTCCGGGGTCGGCGAAATTGCCCGGGTTGATTCGCACCTTTTCGACCGTTTCGGCAGCAGCGAATGCCGCCGCAGGGTTGAAGTGGATGTCGGCTACCAGCGGGGTGTCCACACCTTCCTGCCGGAGACGTCCGTGTATTTCGCCGAGCGCTTTGGCGTGAGACACACCTTGTGCGGTAAGTCTCACAATGTCGGCACCGGCCTGGGCGAGCGCCTTGCACTGAGCCACGGAAGCCTCGATGTCGAGTGTCGAGGTGTTGGTCATCGATTGCAGGCGCAGCGGATGGCGGCTGCCGATTTCAACCTGTCCGACACAGACACTGACAGTCGGGCGGCGCTGTATGGTCTGAGGCTGTTTCAATTGGTCTTGAATTTATAGTCCTTGATCTGAGCGAGGTCAGCGTTGGCTTTTTCAATCTTTCCGGTGAGGCTGCGGCAGTAAGCGTCGTAGCGTGCGAGCAGATCGAGGTCGGTCAGAGCGAGCATGCGTACGGCGAGTATGGCTGCGTTGAGTCCGGCATTTATGCCTACGGTCGCCACGGGAATGCCCGGAGGCATCTGCACGATGGACAGCAGGGCATCCTGTCCCTGGAGGGTAGAGTCAATCGGCAGACCGATGACGGGCAGGGGGGTAAGTGCGGCAATCACACCGGGAAGTGCGGCGGCCATTCCGGCGGCGGCGATGATGACTTTAATGCCGCGCGCGGCAGCGTTCGAGGCATATTCTTCTACGGCGCGGGGTGTACGGTGGGCGCTCAGCGCGCAGAGTTCAAAAGGCACTTCCATCTGTTCGAGGAAGTCGGCGGCTTTGCGCAGCACGGGCAGGTCGGAGGTGCTGCCCATTATGATACTTACTGTAGGGTTCATGATTATATGGAATTGATGATCGTTTGCGGGAATTCAGACGAGCAGGGCGGCGATTACGCAGCCAAGCCCGAGCAGGAAGCCGGCTCCTACTTGCCCGAAGGTGTGTCGGTGCAGAGCAAGCCTGCTGGAGCAGACGGCACCGCAGAGCATTATGCCTACGGTGATTACTATCATGGGCTGGAGCAGCAGGAGGTGACGGAAAGCCAGCCAGATAATCATTCCGGCCATGCCGGATACGGCGGTGGCGTGTGCGCTGATTTTCCATCTGAAAGTGACAATCAAGGCTATGCCTACGGCCAGCGCGGCACCGATAAAGAAGCGGGCTACCCACCAGGGAGCATGTATCGAGGAGAGATACCATGCCGCCGCAAGATAGCAGAAGAAGGCAAGGCAGAATGGAACCGCGCGTTCACTGCGCCGGCTGATGGCGTTGTCCGATACCTTGCCGAGCCGGCGCAGAGTCAGAATTGCGGCGGTAGGCAATACGGCGGTAATCAGAGCCACTACAGCCATGGTCACCAGCCGGGTGCGTTCCGGAAGGACAACCAGCGGAGTGAGCCACATCATTATGGTGTAGGCATAAGTCGGAATCAGCAAGGGAGAAAACACATCGCTGATAATCTGCGGCAGGCGCAGGGATCCGGGATTTTTGCCGATAGGATTTTCCATATATGAAATCTAAAGGGTTGCTAAAGAGTCAGAATGTGCGCCTCAGCCTGGCCACGGGCAAATCGAGCTGTTCGCGGTATTTGGCCACGGTGCGCCGGGCTATGTCATAGCCGAGAGTGTTCAGCCGGTCTTTGATGGCCTCGTCGGTGAGCGGACTGCGTTTGTCTTCTTCCGCAATCATTTGTGAAATCACGTCGAGAATCTCATGAGCCGATGTGTCGGAGTCTTCCTTGCGCCGTTCGTTGAAGAGCATTTTGAGCGGGAATACACCACCCGGGGTCGCCACATATTTTCCGGCAGTGGCTCTGGATATTACCGAGAGGTCGTATCCGGTGAGTTCGGCTACATCCTTGAGAATCATCGGCCGTATGTCGGCGCTGTTGCCGCTTTCGAAAAATCTCAGTTGCAGACGTACGATGGCCTTCATGACGCTCAGCAGTGTCTCTGCCCGGGAATTCACCATGCGGATAAGCATCTGGGCTTCGTCGTGGCGGGCGCGGATGAATGCCCGTGCCTCGCGTGCGCGGCGGTTGTCGGAAGGCTTTTTCTCATCGGGTATGAACGATTCGGAAATGGCCAGTTCGGGGATGTGTCCGTTCAGGCTCACCGATGCCCGGCCGTTTTCGACCTCGACGGTGAAGTCGGGTACGATATGCCGCAGTCTGTCGCCGGAGTTGCTTTGCTCGATAAGCGCTCCGGGTTTGGGATTGAGCGAGTGTATCACATCGAGAGCCTCGCGCAGAGCTGTTTCCGACAGTTTCGCGCGTGATGCCATGCGGTCGTAGTGGCGTTTGCTGAAGAGATCGAAGTAGTCGCGCACGATGCATACCGCGTTGTCGACGGCCTCCGAAGGGTTCAGGCGCCGGAGCTGCAGCAGAAGGCAGTCACGCAGGTCGAATGCCCCTACGCCGGCGGGGTCCATGGCGCGTATGGTGTCGGCCACGCGGCGCACGTCGTTGTCCGAGGTGTCGCGTCCGGTGGCAATCGATATGTCGTCAGCAATGGATGCGAGCGATCGGCCGAGGTAGCCGTTTCCGTCGATGTTTCCGATTATATAGCGGGCGATGTCGCGGTCTCGGTCGCTGAGGTCGAAGTCGGCGAGCTGGCTTTCGAGCACGTCTATGATGGAGTGGTTGTCGTCTATGGCCACTGGCTCGGTGTATCCGTCGTCGGGGCTGTGGTTGCCTGCATTATAGCGGTATGCCGGTGCATCATCGTCATCGCGGTAGTCGGCGCGCTGGAGCTCTTCGGCCGATTCGTTGAATTCGCCTCCATCATCGTCTTTGTTGTCGATGCTTTCCTCCGGAGCCGACTCGCGTTCTTCGAGAGCGGGGTTCTCGTCAAGCGCACGCCGCACCTCGTCCTCTATCTCGGGAGCGGTCATTTCGAGGTAGCGGCCGAAAATCACCTGTTGCGGCGCCAGACGCTGGCGCAGGCCGGTGGTCTGTTGTATTTGAAGCGAATCGTCCATATCAAGATACAAATTTACGCATTTTTTTTCAGACCGTATCTCAAATTTGCATTTTTATGCTCTTATACACATGCGATAGTGAAGGCATCGCCGGTGTACACGAATTTTATGACTCCGGCTGCGGCCAGACGGACAATAATGTCGTCGGCCACGCTCTGCGAGCAGTGCAGTCCGGTGGCAAGCCCCTGTGCCGAGGTGCAGCCATCGGCCAAAAGACGAAGTGCCATGGTCTCTGTGTCGCTGAAAGTCAGCAGGGTGCCTTTGCGGCTTTCCAGCCAGGAGCGTACCATCAGCGGGTGTGCCGAGATGTTCTCGTCGTTGACTCTGTAGTATACATGACGGCTGCCGTCCTGTTCGATTACAGCGACAGGACGCTTCTGTGCCGGCGCTATGACAGCCTTTATCACCACTACTCCGGTGTCGACGCTGTAAGCCTCGAACTCCACGTGCTGGGGCGGATGACAGTAGCGTTCGGCGGCCTGTTCGACCACATAGATGTCTTCCTCGTTGCGCACTCCGGCTACGGTGCCGTTGTCTTTCACCCCGATGAGCAGACAGCCTCCGCTATGGTTGGCGAAGGCCGATATGCTGCGGGCAATCTTGCGGGCATCGGATATGAGGAATTTGAAATCCTGCTGTTCGTGTTCGCCCAGAGCCACCAGCCCGAGAATGTGCCGGCGCCCCTTGCGTACAGGTATGTCTTTCATCGGTCAGAGCCGTGATACGACGGTGTCGATGACTTCAAACGTGTGTTCCGGAGCTTCCTGCCAGAAGTTCTCGTACTGTGAGATGTTGTCGTCGCCTCCGGGGGTGTCGCTGACAACGCGCACGCAGAGAAACGGCACATGTTTCAGATGGCACACGTGCGCTATGGCCGCCGACTCCATATCTACAGCCACTGCATCAGGATACAGACTCAGTATGTGCTGTACTTCAGAGGGTTTTGAAACGAATATGTCGCCTGAGGCAATCAGTCCGCGGCGCACGCGGAGACCGCTGAAAAGCGAATCCGGGAATGTGGATATGAAGTGTCGCGGGCAGCCGGCGGCCTGACCGTGTATGGTGTCGGGACCGCACCAGACGTCATGATAGGCAATCCGTTCGGCGACCACTACATCGCCTATGCCTGCCGCTCCGGTACCGCCGGCTACACCGGTGTTGATGATAACCGAAGGGTGGAAGCGTTCGATGAGAGTCATGGTGCTTATGGCAGCGTTGACTTTGCCTATGCCGCAGCGTCCGACAATAATCTCGCGGTCGCCGAATTTGCCGGTGTGGAAAGTGAAGCCGTCGGCTTCGACAGTCTTTGCCTCGCTCAGGCGTGGCAGCAGAAGGGCCAGTTCTTTGTCCATGGCCACGATTATAGCTATTTTCATAATTTTTCTGATGGGTTTGACAAGTATGACAGACTGTCGACTCTGAGCTTTACCATAAACGGTGTGGCGGTGGATTTTGTTCTCGGTGGAGGCGACAGGTGGTAGTAGAGTGTGCCCTGACGGTCGAACGAGCGCAGTTCGACCCTGCGGGTGGAAGCCGGGGGCAGTATTATGCCTATATGTTCGCCCCGGCAGTGGAGCTGACGTCCGCCGGTGTCAAGATATTCGATTTGCAGGAACACCCTGCTGACGGTGTCGGCGGTATGGTTGGAGAGAAAGAGCGATTCGATGCTGCTGCGCAGAGTCTTTTCAAATCCGGCTGCGGATATCATAGAGCTGTCGCAAGGGGTCATTCTGCTTTGTATGGCGGCATATGTGTCCGGCTTGATGTGGTGCCGTCCGCGCCAGGTTCGCTGCGCCGGGATGGACACCGCGCACAGAATGGCAAGCGATATGGTGAGTAAGTGCCTCATAGCGTGAAAATTCCTCCGTCGGAGGGGTATATGCGCCGGAGTCCGTCGTGATTGTCGGGGCGGTTGGATTTGTCGATGACTGTGACTCTGAACAGATAGGGAATCCATCGCCAGAGGCTTATGCGTTTCCCGCGCCGGTAAGCAGTCAGGCGCATGTTGAGACCCGATTCGTCGATATTGGCAATGAACGAGCGGCGTCCGGGTTTGGGAGAACCCGGATTTTCGACGAGAGTCAGGTCGTAGCTTCCCGGCTGGCTTCCGGCTATGGCCCGGCCGATGCGCGTGCACGGCTCCAGGGTGAAGTCAGGAGAGTCCAGAAGCCAGACATCGAAACTTCCGTCGGATTCCGTCGACGGACATATGGCCAGAACGGCATCAGGCGTGGCAGTCATACGCCATACGCCTTCAGCCGGGTCGCCGTAGCCGTTGTCGATGACCGAGAGCAGACTGTCGATGGTGGAGCTTCTGGCCTGCAGTCCGCATGTTGCGCAGAGCAGCGCCATAATCGGCAGCAGAATGTGATGTATGAAGGATGTCATACATTGGAGAATTTGTAAGCGAAGCCGATGGAAAGGATTTCTTTGATCTGAAGCTTGTGCCATTGCGGGTCGGGACAAGGCTGTGTCGAAGAGTCGTAGCGCATGTGGGCGAAAATCTGCGTGGTAAGAAAGCGGTTGATTTCAAACAGCAGGGTGTTTTCCCAGTCGGATTCGAAGCGGTCGTAGTCGGAGAAGGCGAATATTCGCGATGCGAAGCTTATGTTGTATGAAATTTTCCATTTCAGCTTGCATTCGCAGCTGGAACCGAATTTGCTTTTGGAGTATTTGCCTTCCGGAATGTCGTATGCCGTAGCGTCTACTTTGTCGTTGATGCATGTACGCAGATTGTAGGTCAGCGGTGAAATCGAGGCATCGAACGTGAAGCGGCCTTTCTCGCTGGCGTAGTTGTAGGTCATACCGAGACCGATGTTCAGTTCGCCCGGCGATAGGAATGCGGCGCGTGTGGTGTGGCTGTTGCTCTGGTATGAGTTCAGCAGCTGAGTCTTGAACTGGGCAGTGAGCGAGTAGTACCAGCGTTTGGCGGCCTTGACACCGAAGGTGGAGTTGAACTGGAAGAGGTCCTCGCTGATGTTGTAGGCGTGCAGTGAGTCGTCCGGAGCGCTGTTCGAGCCGAGTTTGTACTGTGCATGGGTTTCGAAGAGCAGGTTCGGATGATACTTCTGGTTGAGCACGAGGTCCCAGTTGAGCTGGGCAATTGCGGTAAGGTTGCTGTTGCCGCCCTGATACCAGTTGGGCGACACGTAAGCCTGGCTGAACTGGAGTGATGCCGAGAAAGAGTTCATCCAATGGCGCTTGCGCAGGTCTACTTCGTGGATTTCGGCGTCGGCGATGAGGTCGGCCTCAAATTCGCGGATGTCGAAGCGGAGTGTGCCCGGGTCGATTACCGTACGGTACATTTTGGGCGCTTCGGGCAGGGTGGCCATGTTGTATCGCACCAGTTGTGGCGACGAGTAGAGGATGGCGTAGTTGAGCTGTTTTGCCAGACGGGCTGTGTTGTCGGCACGCCTGAGCCATTCCGGGCGGTAGTTGAAGTCCAGCGGATTGCTGCCGGCAGGCGCAGTCATGAATTCTTCAGGCGATATTTCGGGCAGGCCTATGGTCAGCGGGTCGTGGAATTCGTAATGGTCGAATACCAGAGGCATGAAAAATCTGTTGGGGAGAGGGTCGACGGTGATGGTGTCGGCCGGATTGAATGCGGGAGTGGTGTCGACTTCCTCAACGATGGCCGAAGTGAAATATCTGGCCTGAGGGGCGGCATGCGCGAATGAGAAGCACGACAGTAGTAGAGAGAGTAGTACAAACTTGTTCATTACCGGTTGATATTGATTGGTTTGGAAACGCTTCAGCGGTTATTTTACCGCTGTATACATGGTGCATGCACCGAATGTCATCGGACGGAACGAGCAGTCGGAAAACCCGGCTTCCGCCATAAGGGCGCACATGTCCGGACCCTGCGGAACGGCGGCAATGCTCTCCGGCAGGTAGCTGTATGCACGGTCGTCGTTGCTGACCAGACGTCCGAGAGCCGGTATTATACGGCGTGTATAGAATCGGTACAGCGGACCGGTGAGTCTGCCGCGCGGGGTGGAGAGTTCGAGTACGCACAGCATGCCTCCGGGACGGAGTATGCGGTGCATTTCACGGTAACCTTCCAGCAGGTGCTCGAAGTTGCGCACACCGTAGGCCACAGTCACGACATCGGCCGAAGAGTCTTCGGCAGGAAGTGCCAGACAGTCGGCCTGATGCAGGCTTATGCGGTCTGACAGTCCGGCTTTCTCGACCTTCTTCCGTCCGACATCCAGCATGCCTTCCGAGAGGTCGTAGCCGGTGACGGCAGTTTCGGGTATGCGGCGAGCCAGGGCAATGGCCAGATCGCCGGTGCCCGTGGCGAGGTCCACCACCAGGCGCGGATGCCTGTGGCGGACCGTAGTGACAGCCTTGCGCCGCCAGAGCCTGTCGACGCCCATTGTCATGGCGCGGTTCATGAAGTCGTAGGCTCCGGAAATGGAGTCGAACATCTGACGCACCTGCTCTGTCTTGGCCCGGCTGTCGCCTTCGTAGGGGTTTATTTTTTCGGCTTTGACTTCCACTTAGTTGAGAGTGTCGAGAAAGTCGAGTATGTTGGTTTCGATGCGGCGTTCGAGGTCTGCTTCAGGGGCGGGAACGAATTTCTCGCCTGTGATGTGCTCGTACAGTTCGATATAGCGCTGCGAAATACTGTTGCAGATTTCATCGGTCATTTCCGGCACAACCTGTCCGGGTTTTCCCATGAAACCGTTTTCAATCAGCCACTGGCGCACGAATTCTTTGGAGAGCTGGCGCTGCGGTTCGCCTTTTTCGAAGCGTTCCTGATAGCCGTCGGCATAGAAATAGCGCGATGAGTCCGGGGTGTGGATTTCGTCGATAAGGATTACTTTGTCGTCGAGTTTTCCGAATTCGTATTTTGTGTCGACGAGGATGAGACCTTTGTCTGCGGCCATCTTTGTGCCTATTTCAAAGAGAGTGCGGGTGTACTGCTCCATCACCTTGTAATCTTCTTCGCTTACGATGCCACGGGCGATGATTTCCTCGCGGGATATGTTTTCGTCGTGTCCTTCCTCAGCCTTGGTGGTGGGGGTTATGATGGGTTCGGGGAAACGTTCGTTCTCACGCATGCCCTCGGGCAGTCTGACTCCGCAGATTTCGCGGGCGCCGGCTGCATAGTCGCGCCATGCGCTGCCTGTGAGGTAGCCGCGGATAATCATTTCCACACGGAATCCCTCGCAGCGTTTGCCGGCGGTGACCATGGGGTCGGGTGTGGCGAGTTTCCAGTTGGGCACGGCGTGTGCGGTGGCATCAAGGAATTTGGCTGCAATCTGGTTCAGCACCTGACCTTTGTAGGGAATTCCTTTGGGCAGTATCACATCGAAAGCCGAGATGCGGTCGGTGGCCACCATCACGAGCAGAGAGTCGTTGATGGTGTATACATCGCGCACTTTGCCGTGATAGACTGCGGTCTGTCCCGGGAAAGTGAAGTCTGTTTTTGTAAGGGTAGTAGCCATAGCTATGATTGGTTTTTATTGGGTTTTCTTGCTGTCGTTGTCGCCCGGGTCGCCGTTCGGCGCGTCTGTCTGGCAGTCGTCGTGGCGGTCATCGTGGCGTTCGTATGCCTCGACGATGCGCTGTACAAGCTGGTGACGCACTATGTCTTTCTTTCCGAACTGCACGCGTCCTATGCCGGGTACGCCGTCGAGTACTTTGAGGGCCTGGACAAGTCCGCTTGAAGAGGTGCGCGGCAGGTCGATCTGAGTCACGTCGCCGGTCACTATCATTTTCGCGCTCATGCCGAGTCGGGTGAGGAACATCTTGAGCTGGTGGGGTGTAGTGTTCTGCGCCTCATCGAGTACGATCACGGCATCGTTGAGGGTGCGTCCGCGCATGAATGCCAGCGGTGCGATCTGTATGACTTTGCTGTCCATGTATTCGCGGAGCTTTACCGGCGGAATCATGTCTTCGAGGGCATCGTAGAGCGGCTGGAGATAGGGGTCGATTTTATCTTTCATGTCGCCGGGCAGGAAGCCGAGCTTTTCTCCGGCCTCTACCGCCGGACGCGACAGTATGATTTTGCGTACATGCCGGTTTTTAAGGGCGTCCACAGCCAGCGCGATGGCTATGTAGGTCTTGCCTGTGCCGGCCGGGCCGAGGGCGAATGTCAGGTCGTTCCGGCGGAATTCATCTACCAGGAGCTGCTGATTGGGGGTTCTGGCTGAGATGGGTTTTCCGTTGACTCCGAAAATAATCACGTTGTCGCGCCGGATGTCTTTGGGTGTCTCGCCCTTGACAATGTCGAGGATTGTGTCTTCGGGCAGGGTGTTGTATTTTTCGGCGTATTCCTCGAGCTTTTTTATCTTGCTCTCGAAATCGGCGGTTTCCGCCTCTTCGCCTATGACTTTTATGACCGAGCCGCGTGCAGCCACTCTCAGTTTGGGAAAGAGGTTGCGTATGAGGTGCATATTAGTGTTGTTCACACCGTAGAAGCTGACCGGATCAACTTTGTCTATGATAATTATGCGTTCGATCATGTGATGACTTGGATTTGATGTGCAAAGTTAGTAAATCTTTGCAATTCTAACAAGTCCGCGGCGGCTAATGTTGGGCGCCTCTGGGCCAAAAAAACGCGGACGCCCGGCTGTCGGAATGACAACCGGGCGCATTTTACGGCTTTCTCAGCAGAAGCAGTGCTGTGAGGGTGAGCAGACCGACAGCGATGACAAGAAATCCGCTTTGCGGGCTGTCTGTTTTTCGGATGTCTGTCGCCTGATGTGAGTCCGAGACATGGAGGCTGTCGCTGCGGCTTGTGCGGCTGTGGATCGAGCCGGAGGTGCGGATGGAGTCGCGGTTGCTTATCCGCGTGGCCTTGATGCTGACTCTCTGCGGCCGGGCCACGCTGTCGAGTTCCACTACTATCACCGGCGAGTCGATCTGCAGATTGCGGATTGCTGTCATCGAGGAGACTATGGAGTCGCAGCGGGCGCTAAGACGCGAGTACTCTGTTTCAGAGAGCGATACGGCAGTCTGCTGCCGCTGGCTGTGGCAGGCGCAGAGCGTCAGTGCCAATAGAATAAGTAGTGTGTCTTTCATAATGCAGCGTATTCGGCGGTGGCATTGAAACACGGGCAGTCCTTGGCCGCGAAGTCGCGGTGACTCCTGATGCGGGCATTCGGATAGGTGCCTCTGAGCGCCTTGAGCAGTGCGGTCAGAGCCGCTTTCTGGGCATCGGTTCTGGTGTCGGCCGCGTGTCCGGCGCTGTCAAGGCCTCCGACATATACAACGGCGATGGATTTGCTGTTGTGCCCCAGGCAGTGGGCACCGGCCAGATGGGGTGAGCGTCCGGGTGAGACAGTGCCGTCGAGAGCCACCACATAGTGGTATCCGATTGAACTGAATCCGCGCTGGCGGTGCCAGCTGTCGATTTCGGCCACACTGACCTGACGTCCGGCGCGGGTGGCGGTACAGTGTACGATGATTTCGTTGATTTCGCGGCGCGATTTCTCAAGCGCCGGCATTGCGTGATTTTCCATGCCGCAAAGTTATGTCCGATGGCGCGGCTTTGCGGTGGATAAAAAAAGTTAACCGGGCCGCGGAGCTTGTCCGTGGCCCGGTGTTGTAGAACTGTAGTCTGAGGTCAGAGCGGATGGTACTGCACGAATGCCTCCATGGCTTCATATGATGCCAGACCGAGGTTTTCGTACAGGCTTGCTGTAGCGCGGTTGCGCTCTTCGGCGCGCTGCCAGAACAGACGGTCGTCGTCGCCGAGGAAGGGTGCGTTCTCCATCTGGCTCTGGTGCTTGAGGATAGAATTGCGTTTGAAGCGCAGTTCTTCGGGCGAAATAGGCACAGCCATTTCGATGTGGTCGATTTCCCATTCGGCCCAGGCGCCGCGGTACATCCAGATGCGGCAGTCTTTCATCCAGGGCTGTTCTTTAAGCTCGTCGATGGCGGCGAGAACGGCGTCGGTGCAGACGCGGTGGGTGCCATGGGGGTCGGCAAGGTCGCCGGCCACGAAAATCTGGTGGGGACGAATCTCTTCGAGCAGATTTTTCACTATGTTGATGTCGCGTTCGGAGAGTTCGCCTTTCTTTACGGTACCTGTCTCATAGAAGGGCAGGCGGAGGAAGTGTACGTTCTCCGGTTTCACCCCGATATAGGAGCATGCTATCGATGCTTCGGCCTGGCGTATCATGGTCTTGATTTCGCGTACTTCGGGAGAGTCGATGTCGCTTACGGAGCGTTTTGCGCTTACGCCGGCTTGTACATCGTGGCTCAGGCGGAGATATTCTTCGGTGTCGAATCCGAACATTGGGGCAATCTTGTCCATCATCAAGAAGTAGCGCATCATGTCCTCGTCGCCTACGGCTATGTTGCCGGAAGTCTCATATGCCACGTGAACGTCGTGTCCCTGGTCGACAAGCCGCTTCAGAGTGCCTCCCATGGAGATGACATCGTCGTCGGGGTGAGGCGAGAACACAATCACGCGTTTGGGATAGGGATTGGCGCGTTCGGGGCGTGAAGTGTCGTCGGCATTCGGCTTGCCGCCCGGCCATCCGGTGATGGTGTGCTGCAGTTCGTTGAACACCTGTATGTTGACGTTGTATGCCGAACCGTAGGTAGCCACAAGTTCGCCAAGACCGTGGTCGTTATAGTCTTTGTTGGTGAGTTTGAGGATGGGTTTTCCTGTGATGCCGCACAGCCATACGATGGCTCTGCGCACCTGCTTGGGATTCCATTCGCAGCTGGTGACCATCCAGGGGTGGGAAATGCGGGTGAGGTCGTCGGCGGCGGGGAGGTCGAGAGTGATGTGGGCGTTCTGGTGGAGCTGGAGGAAGCTTGCGGGAATCGAGTCGCTTACGGGACCTTCGATTGCTTCTTCCACGACTTTCGAGGAATTTTCGCCCCAGGCCATGCACATGATGCTGTCGGCCGAGAGCAGATTTGCCAGACCGAGGGTGATGGCGGTCGACGGACAGATGTCGCACTTGTATGCGTTCTGTATCATGTGGCGTTCTTCATCGCTGAGCAGAACCAGGCGACAGTGTGATGTGGCGCTTGAACCGGGCTCGTTGAATGCGAGGGCGCCGCCGGGGCCGATTTCGCATATGGTCACGTCGATGCCGCCGCAATCGGCAATCTTGCGTTCGTATTCCTTGCAGTAGTCGAACATCGACTCCATGGTTACAGCCGGATTGATGGAGTGTACGTTGCTTTCGCGTATGTTCACATGGTCGAGCAGTACTTCGCGCAGACAGGCGAGAGTCGACGGGCCTTCGGGCTGGAGCGGAAAAAATTCGCTGATGTTGAATATGGTCACGCGGTCCATGGAGAGTTCGCCGCGCCGGTACATTTCAATCAGGCGGGCATAAACGGGGTGGGTGGAACGTCCGGCGCCCAGAGCCATCACACAGCGGTTTTTCGCAGCTACACAGCGTCGGATTTCATCGGCGATGCGGCGTGCGAGCTGTTCGCTGGCGTCATCTGAGGTTTCGTAGATGGTGGTCTGGATTTTTTCTTCTCTTGTCAGGGCGGCAAGTTCGAGATCGCTTTCCGGCGCGTAGTAGCGGCGTGGAATGCGGTCGAGTTTGATTTGAGAACTGAGATTTGTTTTCATGATAATTATGTAGTCGTATTTGAGGGGAGGTTTTGAAGTCGGAGAGAAGGCGGAAGGCCTTGTTGACAGCCGCCGGAAAAGACAGCGTCTTTTCCGGCGGTGCATGTCAGTTCTTATCGAAGAAAGGCAGGTCGGCGCTTACGCTGTAAGTTTCGCTGAGACCGGTTTCTTGATTTTTCTTGGTGCATACGAAGTCAAGGGTCATGCCTGTTGTAAGGGTGTAGACGGCCTTGAAATTGCTTATCGGGAAGGCGCTGAAAGGAGTTCCGCCGATTGTCGGGATAATCGGGTCGGCCTTCTGGAGAGTGACAGTGCCGTTGTTAGAGACTGTAAACGGTATGTTCGGGAATGTCATTGTCATTTCCGGCATGTTTTGTATGAATTTGGCTCCGTTGATGGTGAGGTTACCGGTCTTGGTCTCCATGTCGAGGGTCAGCACGTAGGTGGGGTCGCTGTTTGAGAAGCTTTTGCCTTCGGAGTCAGTGGTGACGGTGGTGCCGGTGAATACTTGTCCGGGCAGACTTGACACCACTCGGTAGTGACCGTCGATAGTGAAAAGGATAGAAATCTGCGGAGAGTAATATTTAGCCTCCGATATATTTGGAGTGAGCTTGTAGTCGTTAGTGAAGTATCGGTCGGCCACGGTAAGCTTGAATGCCGAGAACACTGGAGCCGTAGCGAATCCTTCCACAGCTACCGGCATGTTGCTGCCTTCGAGCACACGCGAGCCATTGTCGTCGATGGTAAACGGCACGGCGGTGAGCGTGATGGTGGGGTATTGTTTGTTGCCGGGCAGACGCAGGCCTTGGATGGTAACATCGGCGGTGCCGGCGATAAAGTCGTAGATTATATCGTAGTTGGCGCCAAGATACTCAATGGTAAGATCTTCAGCCATGTCGTTGGCATAGACGAAGGCGTTGAGTATCTGTTGCCTGTATTTCAGTTCCGGGTCGTTTTGTTTGCTGTCGCAGGAAACGATGCCAAGGCATGTCGCGATGCAGACTGCAATGGCGCAGATAGTACGGGTAAATTTCATATTCATTTGTTATGGTTTTTTCAAGCTACAAAAGTACGAATAGAAATTTATACCTGCAACCCTCCGACCCGCACATTATGGTTAAAAGATGTATAAGACTTATAAGACTTATAAGACTTATAAGACTAATAGGTCTAATAAGACTAATAAGACCAATAAGCCTAATAAGCCTCCCCGATGTTCTTGTGCTGTCAGAAGCGCACCTTTAGGGTGGCGCCGATGCTCCATGGCCGGGACTCCTGCACGAAAGCGTTGCCGATGGATACAAAATAAAAAGTCATATATCGTGTGTTGCTGATATTCTCGCCCCACAGTCGCAGACTCCAGTGTGCGGCGTTGAATGTCAGCGACGAACCGAGTACGGCGTAGAACGGCTGACGGACACTGTTGGCTTCATTGAAATATATGTCGCCGGCGCAGCGCAGATTCATGTCGAGCTGAGGCCTTATTCCGGCTATATCGAAGTCGGGAATCCACAGCGCGTTGACGAACAGCGTGTTTTCGGGAGCATATGGCACCCGCCGTCCGCGGTAGTCGTTGATGCCGTCGAAGAAGCGCCTGAATGTGGCCTTGGTATAGCCCCAGGCGGCCTGCAGCTGAACTTGTTCGACAGGCCTGTAGCCGGCGGTCAGTTCGAGTCCGCGGCTGAGTGTGCGTCCGGCGTTGGTCATGATGCGTCCGGTGGTGGTACCGCTCGGGAATACAGTGAGCTGCTGGTCGCGGCAGTCGATTACAAAAGCTGTGGCTGACAGGTCGAGACGTCCGGAGAAGAGCGATGCCTTGATTCCGGCTTCGTAGTTCCAGCTTTTCTCGGGTAGGTATCCTACGATGTCGTCGAGCGTGTATTGCATGCCTATGCCCATGATGCCCATGATGCGCTGCTGGAGTACGTCACTGAACATCTGCGTGTTATAGCCGCCCGCCTTATAAGCCTTGGTGATGTCGGCGTAGACCGAACCCCACGGACGCCGCCAGGTGACGGTGAGTTTGGGCAGGAGCTCGTTGAATGTGCGGCCCAGACGGTCGGAGTCGTTGATGTCGACCGGTGTGGTGGAGTACAGCTCCCGTTGTCCGTCGGGCAGTATGTGCCAGGTTCTGTAGCCGGTGTTGCAATAGCTGTGATATGACAGCGAGGCTCGTTCGATGTCCCATCGCAGTCCGGCGTCGAAAGTCCAGTCGCCCAGCGTGTATGTGCTCTGGTGGTAAAGGGCGAATCCGGTGTTTCCCATTGTGAAGTCGCTTCCGAGAGTGAATCTCCGCGAGAACCATTCGATGGGGTATTCGGGGTTGACATCGTTGCGGTGTGCCTCGATGAGCTTTGAGATACCGGTGTCTTTGAATGTCACCGGGGCATGCATGTCGGTTGACCGGCTGAATACGAACACACCGCCGAGCCAGTCGTAGTCGCCTCTGGAACCTTTGGCGAACATGTCTTCGGAGAAAGTGGTCTCGTGCCGTTTCTGGCGCAGGGTGAAATAGTCGTCCGGCAGGAAATCCTGGTCGAGCCGCATGTCGTCGCTCATATATTGGAAGGAAGTGGTGGACGTGACCACCATGCGTTTGCCTGCGAACACGGCGGTGAGTCCGTCGGAGAACAAAGTGCGCCTGTATGAGCATGTGTCGGCATAGGCAATGTCGGGCATCGTCAGGTGGCGGTATGGATAACCGTCCTGATACGAGTCGCTCAGCGATGCCGTATTGGTGAGCGACAGCCATGTGTTCGGGCGCCATGAGAGCTTCCAGCGTCCGTCGGCCTGTCGGCTGTCGCCGGTGCGCCGGTCAAGAAACACGTTGCGTCTGGCACCGTTTTCCGATGAATACTGTGCGGTGACCGATGTGGCCAGTGATTCAGAGAGCTTCCCGTACCATCCCAAGCCGCCGCGAATACTGTTGAGACGGCCATATTCAGCCAGCGCGCGGAAACCTTCGGTCTGCCAGGGCGACAGGGTGTTGACGATAATACGTCCGCCCATGCTGTTGCGTCCGTTCAGCGTGGCTCTTGCCCCGCGCAGCACTTCGATTGACGCTATGTCAAAAATGTCGAAATCGAAAGCATCTTTGTTGAGATAGGGTACACCGTCGACCTGCAGCCCTACGACGGGCTGGTCCATGCGCGAGCCGAGTCCGCGTACATAAATGCTTGAAGTCATGCGCGAGCCGTAGTCGGGCATATAAAAGTTCGGAGCGATGGTGCCGACATCTTTCGCGGCCGTTATGCCGAGCCGGTTGACCATGGCCTGCGAAATGTCGGTGGCTGCCATGGCATCGGAGCGGACAGTCTGTTTGACGCCTTCCACCTCGACCTGTCGCAGGAGCAGGTGGCCGTCGACGAGCGAATCGGCAGCAGCCTGTCCGGGTTCTCTCTCTCCCGGCTGGGCCGGAGACATGGCGGCAGAACTTCCGGTGCAAAGAAGCACAGCGTATACTATGGTGCGTATAGTTTTCATTTCAGAGTGCAAAGATACGTCTAATTTGGCAAAAAAAGCTAAAACTTGCCGGATAAAGGTGGCGGACTGAAAAAAAAAGCGTAAATTTGAACTCCATAACACCACCCGTTACCGATTATGTCAGTTATCAGCACCGAAGACGAACAGAAACTTACCGAGCGGCTGCGTCAGCCCGGCCAGTGCCGCGACGCTTTCGGCGAGGTGGTGCGCTTGTATTCCGAACCGCTATACCGTCAGATACGCCGCATGGTGCCGCGCCATGAGGATGCCGACGACTTATTGCAGAACACCTTTATAAAGGCCTGGGGCTCCCTGGAGAATTTCCGAGGAGAGGCTCGTCTGTCGACATGGCTCTACAAGATAGCCGTCAACGAGGCCATAAGTTTTCTTGACCGTGAGCGCCGACGTCAGAGCATCAGTTTGGATGATCAGCAGCAACAGCTTGTGGCACAGATAGAAGCCGACGAGAATATCGATGGCGACAAAGTGGCCAGACAGCTCAGACAGGCAGTGGCCATGCTGCCGGAAAAGCAGAGGCTGGTATTCAACATGAAGTATTACGACGACATGAAGTATGAGAAAATATCGGAAATACTCGGCACCAGTGTAGGCGCTCTGAAAACCTCATACCATCTTGCAGTGAAAAAAATCGAACAATTTTTTTCAGGGCAGGATTAAACCTTTTCAACAGCGGAAAGTCAAAAAAATAAACCCAAAGCAGAGTCATGAAAGAAACGAACGATATATTAGGCAAAACAGGGCGCAACGACGGCATAGCCGTACCGGAGGGCTACTTCGCCGACTTCGCCGCTCGCATGACGGCATCGCTGCCGGTGCGTCCCGAAATAGAATCGGAAAGCACGGTTCTGGCCATGCCACGCACCCCCTGGCAGAAAATCCGGCCATACGTATATATGGCCGCCATGTTTGCCGGTGTCTGGTGCATGCTTAAGATGTTCAGCCTTATGAGCACACCTGCCGATCCTCTTGCGATAGAAAGCTATCCGGAGCTGGCCGACGCGCTGGGCGATGAACAGTTTGTAAAAGAATATGTTGTCGAAGACCTCAACCAGTGGGATCTGATGGATGAGCTGATTGAAGATGACGATCTGGACTTGAGCGAATTGCCCATGCCCGATTCCATCGACAGCGAGAGCATACATAACCTGCCGGAAAATTTTCAATAATATATGAATATACGTCCGTTATTACCGATTGTGCTCATGACAGCGGCACTCTGCTGTCAGGCACAGAAAGCCGATGGCTCCAGCCGCCAGCAGCGAGGTCGCGAACAGCTGATAGAGTACCGTCATAAATTTCTCAGCAAGGATCTTGACCTGAGTGCGGAGCAACAGTCGAAATTCTTTGCGCTCTATGACGAAATGAACGACCGTCTTGAAGCTGTCAACGATGATTATCGCGAGACCGGTCGTAAAATCGACGCTGAGGGCTCACGGCTGAGCGATGTGGCTCTCGACGCATGTTCACGCCGTATGTTTGAGCAGAAGAAACTCGAAGGAGAAATCGAGCTCGAATATTACGACAAATTCAAATCCATATTAAGTTCGAAACAACTGGCACGGCTCAAACAGGCCGAAATGCAGATAATCCGCAACCTCAACAAATTCCATCGCGGCAGGCGTGTGCCGCCTCCACCGCCGGAAGAGCGCTGAGCCTTGTGCCAAGCTTCATAAACAAACAACTAACAAATCTCTACTAACTTCATTTTCAAATCACATTCTCCTCACTCCAGAGAACAAGAAGGGTCGCGACGTGTGTCGCGGCCCTCTGTGTTGTATGGCGATGATGTCAGTATTTCGGCTTGCGGTGGCGGTGGGTGAAGCGTCTTTTGGCGTTGACGAGCCGGCGCCAAGACGACTTCATGCGGAGCCACAGAGGCGATGCCGATGCGCTGATGTCCGACGACAGCGGGTCGGTGAACGAAGTCAGAGCCACCTCGGCGCCAAACTGTTCAGGATATATGACCATCAGATTGTTGCGCGAGAAATATCTTTGCAGAAATGCAGGCATGTCGGCCATATCCGACGCGTATGATACAGAATTTGCACGCGCGCCGATGATGACAAAGAGGTCGTCGTCGAGAATGCGGTTGCCCAGAAGTATGAAATCGTCCCAGCCCTCGACGGTGCGGAATTCGCAACGTATGTCGTAGTTTTCCTGATACAGTACGCCGCGGACAAGAGGCTGTATGTCGCCGCTGCAGCAGAAAATAATCCGGCAGCCTACCTGACGGGTAAGCCGGGCAAGGGCGCGTACCCAGCGGCTGAATCCCGATTCATACTGGGCGTCCTTAGGCACCCATACCACGATACGTGTGACAGTGTTCGCCGGAATGAAACAGCGTGAAATGATAATCATGCGGTTGGTGGCCCGCAGCAGCTGTTCGACCTTGTTGCCGAAAAACGAGTCGATTACAGAAATCCTGCGGTGCATGCCCAGAATCACTTCAGTGATTTCACGCTCCTCGATGGCATTGAGGATTCCGGTGACGATATTCAGGTCGTAACGTTCGAGAGTGTTGATTTCCACATCGACCGCCGCGCCGGTCTTGCATGCCTCGCTGAGGGAGTTCTCGGATACGGCTTTTGAGGCGGCGGAGTTGTCGGTGCGCACATGGAGAGCGTATATGTCGTGTCTGCCCCGGGTGTTTTTCATCAGCAGAGCCATCTCTACCAGAGACTGCGCCGTGATGGGGTTGGCTATAGGTATGAGGGTGTTGTTGTGTCGGTTTCGCCGGAGCATGGAGTCGGCGCCCTCCTCGTTTTCAAGCATTGCAATCTTGAGCTTTGGCGCGGAGGCCGAAGTCAGCACCGGCGCGATGGCGCAGGTGACGAGAATCACCAGGACAGTGCTGTTGAGTATGCGGCTGTCGAACATGTGCAGATTGTATCCGAGCGTGACCACCGCCAGCGCTACCGCCGTATGTGCGGTGGTAAGGCCGAACAGTACATTGCGCCCGGAAGAGGAAAAGCCGTTTATCCGCTGCACGGCGTAGGCCGGAATCCATTTGCTCACCAGAGCCACGGCCAGCATCACGCCGGCTACAGCCAGTGTGCCGGTGTCGGTTATGACGCGGACGTTGATCATCATGCCTACACTTATAAGGAAGTAGGGGATGAACAGCGCGTTGCCTACAAACTCGATGCTGCTCATCAGCGGAGAGGCCGCCGGAACATAGCGGTTCAGCACCAGACCGGCGAAGAATGCCCCGAGTACGGCTTCCAGTCCTATGAGCTGGGCGGTCCAGGCAGCCAGAAACACCATGGCCAGCACATAGACATACTGCATCACTTTGTCGGGATATTTTTTGAAGAAGAGCCGTGTGAGCCGTGGATACAGGTAGAGTACCGACAGACACCAGAGCACCAGACGACCGATGAGCAGCAGTATTTCCGACGGGTAGAAGGCTCCCTCGCGCTTTATGTTCACAGTAGCAGCCAACACAAGCAGCGCGCCTATGACGGCGATGATGGTCCCGACTACAGCAATCAGAACTTCCGGACGCTTGGTGATGCCGAAACGTGCCGCCACAGGATAGGCAATCAGAGTGTGCGAGGCATACACGGCGCCGAGGAGCATCGATGTAAGCAGGTCGAGCTTCAGCAGGTATATGCTTGAGATGATGCCGAGTCCCAGCGGCACTGTCAGAGTGAGCAGCCCGAAGAGCAGCCCGCGCCGCAGATTCAGTTTCAGGTGGTACATGTCGATTTCCAGACCGGCCAGAAACATGAGGTACAGCAGGCCTACCTGACCGAAAATCGCAAACGACGAATCGTTGTCAAGCACATTGAATCCGTAAGGGCCGATAACGACGCCGGCCACAATCATGCCTATGATGTGGGGGATTTTCAGTTTGTTAAGCAGCAGCGGGGCACAAAGGATTATCACCAGTACTATAAAAAAGATAGGTACCGGCTGTGTGACGAGTGCTGTGGCGAGGGAGAGCATATTGCTGTTGGATTTCGGTTAGATGCCGGAAGCGAGCAGACCGGCAATCTGTACGGCGTTGAGAGCCGCACCTTTTCGGATCTGGTCGCTGACGCACCAGAAATTCAGACCGTTCGGATTGGCCAGGTCGCGGCGTATGCGTCCGATATACACAGGGTCGGTGCCTGCAAGCTCCAATGGCATGGGGTATACATTGTTGTTAATATCATCGGCAAGAACCACTCCGGGAGCTTCGGCAAAAGCTTTCCGGGCTTCTTCGACAGAGACAGGCCTTTCGGTGCTTGCCCAGACAGCCTCGCTGTGGGCGCGCATCACAGGCACACGGACACAGGTGGCGCTTACCTCCAGTTCCGGCGCGTGCATGATTTTCTTTGTCTCGAAGTGCATCTTGAGTTCTTCGCGGGTGTAGTCGTCCTGTCCGAAGATGTCGATATGCGGTATCACGTTGTAGGCCAGCTGGTGGGCGAAGCGGCGCGGTGTCACTTCGCGTCCTTCGGCCAGGTCGCGGTGTTGTTCGGTGAGTTCGTCCATTGCGGCGGCTCCGGCACCGCTGGCAGCCTGGTATGTGGCCACATGAACCCGTCGGATCGGAGAAAGCCGGTGGATGGGATTGAGCGCTACCACCATCTGTATTGTGGTGCAGTTCGGGTTGGCGATAATGCGCCGTGGAGTGTCGAAAGCATCCTGCGGATTGACTTCAGGAACTACCAGAGGCACATCGCTGTCCATGCGGAAAGCGCTTGAATTGTCGATCATCACAGCGCCGTAGGCGGTAATCATGTCGGCGTAGTCGCGTGAAGTGGATGCTCCGGCCGATACGAATGCGATGTCGGTATTTCTGAAGGCCTCACTGTCGGCACCGAGCCGTTCTACTTCAATTTCGCTGCCGCGAAAGACGTATTTGCGTCCGGCACTGCGTTCCGAACCGAACAGACGCAAGTTGCTGACCGGAAAGTTTTGCTGGTCAAGTACTTTGAGTAGTTCCTGGCCAACGGCACCGCTGGCCCCCACGATTGCTATGTTCATTTGCTATACAATAATTGAAATTCGGTGCAAAATTACAAAAAAATGCTGGAATGGCAAAATCATGTGACGCTATGAAAGATTCGGCGAAAATTTTTTTATCTTTGTTGTTGCAAAACGCATTCCGGTCCGTATATAGGGCAGAAACAGCATTATGAACGATATCCTCACTACAGTATTCGGACGCATACGCCATCGGCTTCACATGGGAGCCGCCAGACTGCTGCAGTCCGACCAGGAGGCCGACGACGCTCTGCAGGAGGCCTTTGTCAGACTGTGGCAGCGGCGTGATTCCTTTCAGGGCGAAGAGCAGACCGAAGGAGCCGCCGTTGTCACAGTGAGGAATATCTGCATAGATGAGCTGCGGAGGCGTTCACTGCACCGCGAGACTCAGTCGGCCGCTTATGCCGCAGAGCCGGAAGCAGAGGAGCCCGACGACTGCTTACAGGATGTGGTCTGTGAAGTGAAAGCTCTGATTGAAACAGAATTAAGCAGCCGCGACCGCGACATATTGCTGATGCGCGACCGTAATGGCTATGATTTCGATGAGATAGCCGCCGAATTCGGCATGACTGAGGCTGCTGTACGCATGGCCTTGAGCAGAGCGAGAAAAACAATCCGAAACATATACCGCACAAGATATGGACAATAACAATAATGAAAAATACCTGCACAGGCTGATTGAGCTCTATTTCGACGGCATGACTTCGCTGGACGAAGAACGGCAGCTGCGGCGCCTGCTTGCCGACGGCCGGTTCCGGAGCGCCGAGGCCGAGGAAGCCAGAGCTGTGATGTGTGTCGCAGTCGGTTTGTCGCCGACATGCTCGCGGAAGCCGCGCCGCCTCCCGGCCTTTGGAAGAGTTGCGGCTGCTGCCGTAGCGGCGGTGGCTGTGGTTTCCGCCGGACTCTATTTCGGCAGCGGAGAGAAAACTCTGCCGGTAAGCAAGGGGCAGGAATGCTACGCCTATGTAGGCACTGAGCTTGTGCGTGACCCCGAGGTGGTGATGGAGATAATGCAGGCACAGCTTGCAGAAATGTCGGAAGTGGCCGACGACTTCAGCCGCGATATAGAAAATACAATATTGACCATAAAATATACAGAACAATGAAACGTCTGATTATCCTGACTTTGACAGCGCTGTGTGTGACCATGGCAGTGTCGGCGCAGAGCAGCCTGCATATCGGTCGCCTGTTTACCCAACTTCAGGGGAACCCCGACGCTTCAGTCACCTGTATCAGGGGCGGAGCGCTGAAAGACTATAAGCTGAATCTGTTCTACAGTGTGGTGGTGGAGGACAATGACGGACTCTCGGGACAGATTGAAGCAGCGCTTGCCAAAGACGCCCGTAAGGCGCTCGACCGCGAGGTGCAGTACAGGGGCGGACGTCTGCATTATGCCTTTTATGTCCTCGGCAAGACGGCCGAAGGCCTCAACCGATACATTCTTTTCAGCGGAGGACGCCGTACGGTGCTCATATATCTTGAGGGGAGAGCCGACAGAAGTGTAATCAATTCTTTCTTAAAAAAATAAACTGTTATGATAGTGAATGTGTCAAGATTCATCACATTGTTGTGTGTGCTCGCCGTCGGAGCCACGGCTATGGCACAGCAAGCCTGCGACACGATAGCGGTGCTTCGCGACGTCCGGTCGGTGGTGCTTACATCGTCCGGCGGCAAGTCTTCGGAAATTATCGTTGAGGTGGATGCCGACGGTCAGGTTCCGGAATATACCTACCGCTATAATACCGATGTCTCGGAACCCGGCGACATCAGTTGTGAAAGAGACAGCATCACACTTGATTTTTCATTTCTGCGTACAGACCGCCGCAGTGGCGGAAGCAAGTTCTATTCGGTATGGGGCAGGGATATACATGCAGGAGCGTTTGTTCCGGTGGCGGCGGATGCCGCGTTGCGTACCGGCTGGGAGCTTGGCATGGGCAAAATAGCTGCGGCCGGTTTCCGTCCATGGAGCGGCGGCCCGTCGTTCGAGCTCGGCATAGGTCTGGTATACCGCAACTTGCGGCTCGACGACGGATTGCTCTTCGGAAGCGATGACCGTGGCGTACTTTATATAGAGCCGGTGCCTGACGGCTACGGCAAGGCCTCCTCGCGTCTTGATGTCTGGGCGTTCGAGTTGCCGTTCTGTATACGACAGAATCTGTGCAGCGGATTTTATATTGACTTGGGAGTGTCGATGGTGATGAACATATCGGCCAAGGCCACACGTAATTACAGAAACGCCGACGGCACTGTGAAATACAGCCACACGCTGTCGCATCTGCATCAGCGCAACATAGGCATGGAGCTGAAATTCGCCGTCGGACTTGATTCCTGTCTGGGCGCTTATGTGCGCTACAGTCCGGTGTCGCTGTTCCGCAGCGGTTTCGGGTCGCAGACCGACTATCTGTCGGCGGGAGCGACAATAGCATTCTGAATCTAAGAGCCGGTTCTAAAAAAATTAAACAGCAATGAAAAAGATAATACTCGCGGCGGCCGTGTCGTTTTGTGCCGTCAATACCTACGCATCGGCTCTGGAGCCGGATACGATACTGAAAGTCAACGGAGCGCATACAGTAGTGATAGCTGAGTCTTCAGAAGGAGTCACTTACAGTGTGCAGGGGTCGGAAAGCGACAGCACGATGCTGTTCAATTACACCCAGAAATATACCCCGGATTCCCAGGTGCATACAAGGCAGTCACGCGAATTTCATTTCGGTGACTATGCCGGTTTCGGCGACGGACGGTGGGATCTGGTCTCGGGCGGTCTGGGTTTCGGCATGGTAAGCGCAGCGGGAGCTCCTGATGAAATGATGCTTGAGATGGGAAAGTCGTTTGAAATCAGCATCCTCAACGCTCTGGCTCTGAAATACAGACCTGCGACACAGACAGAAATCACCTTCGGCCTGGGATTCATATGGCGCAACTACCGCAGCACTACCGCTCCGCTACGCATGGTGTCGGGCGATATGAATGTCTGTTTCGGACCATGGCCGGCAGGAAGCATCGGACGGCATACGGCCATCAAGACCTTTGCCATGCAGTTTCCTCTGATGCTCAGTCAGAATCTAGGGGTGAATGTGCTTGGCAGCCGGCTTAAGGTTTCGGCGGGCGCTATACTGAATGTCAGCACCTATGCGTCGGTGAAGAGCGGCTGGACTGATATTTCCGGCGAAAAAGTGCGTGAATGTCTGCATGGGGTAGGGCAACGCAAAGTCAGTGTCGACTTTATGGCTCTGTTCGGAACCTATATGCTCAGCGCCTATGTCCGTTATTCACCCCAGACAGTACTTACCGGCGATGTGTCGCCACGTTTCAGAACACTTTCGGCGGGAATCATGCTGGCTTTCTGACTTCACTGGAGAACTTTGGCTCTGAGCGAGACCACAAACCTGGCACCGCCTCGGTAAGAGCGGTCGAGATGTATTTCGCCTCCCATGAGCTTCACCAGCAGGCGTGTGACATAAAGACCCAGACCCATGCCCGGAGTGCCGCTGTCAAGCTTCACGAAGCGCTCGAATATCACATCCTGCTTGGTGGGAGGAATGCCGGGGCCATGGTCCGACACGCTGATGTCCACGCTGTTGCGGTCATTGTCGATATTGAATGCGACGTGAATGACACCTTTTTCAGAAAATTTCACCGCATTTTCAAGCAGATTCGACACAATCTGTTCGAGGCGTCTGCGGTCGGTGGCAATCGTATGGTCTCCCTCGGTGTCGAGCACGATGCTCTGGTTTTCATTAAGAGTCGGACGCAGGCTGTCGATGGCCATTGTGCATATCTCGCGCAGGCTTGCCGGCTGAATTTTCACTTCAATCTCATCGGCTTCAAGCGCGGAGACTTCAGTGATGTCGTTGATCATTGAATTGATAAGCTCCGTGTTGAGCTTCACTACCTCGGCGAAACGTCCGAGGTATTTTTTCTTACTTTCGTCCATGCAGTCCACAATCAGTCCGGTATATTCCGAAATAGCCTGCAGCGGGGTTTTTACCTGATGGCTGATCATATGGATGAAGTCGGTTTTCTGGCGGTCGGCGTCGCGGGCCTGGTCGCGAGCCAGAATCAGGTCGTTCTGGACACGCTGCAGAGTGTCGCGTTCCTGCTTGAGATTATCGATGGCGGCTTTGAGCTGGAGCGAGTTCCGCCGTTTTCTGCTCCATTGGTAAATGAACACCACAGCGAGAACAAGCATCAGCACCGCTATGGCGATGGTGTAATAAAGGAGCTGCATGCTGGTTCGGGCTTCAGACTCCTTCTGCATTTCAAGCAGTTTCTGCGACTTCGAGCGGGCTTCGTTGAGGTCGTATGTGATAGTCAGCTCGGCAAGATTGTGTGCCGTACGGTTCCTGATATAGTCTTCCAGAAGCTTTATATACATCGCGGCGGCAGTCTTATAGGCCTCGGTGTCGCCGGTGGCGTTCGCGGCAGTCATCATCGCGCGGTTGAAATATATGGCGTTTTTTCTGTTGGCGAGTTCGTTGATGTGCCGTTTGAGCATGGGCAGAGCCTTGTCGTACTGCCGGTTGGCCATACAATAATGAATCTGCGGCCGTTCGGTCCGCTGCATATCGTCGGCGATACGGACGTTGCGTGCTGCAATCTCGTTGATGGCCGCATAATATCTTTCGATTTCCTCCTGGGTGAGCGCATCGTAATTGGAGAGAATCTGGCAATAGATGGAATACAGGTTGGTGTCGAAAGTCCGGTATCGTCGTCCGTTCGCGATATAGCGCTTCTTGTTGGCGTTGATATACTGAAGCAGACGCAGATCCATTTCCACGGCTTTCTGAGGCATGAACTGGTTGGAATAGCTCGTGGCGGCCATTGAGTAATACAGATTGCGCAGAGATGTCTGGTCCGGCGGAAGCCGTTCGATCATCTGGTCGAGCTTGTCGTAATATTTGCGCAGAAGAGCGCTCTGCTCGTATATGGCATGCAGGTAAATGCACAGCTCGAACAGACGTCGGATGTTTTCGTATTCATCGTGGGTGGGTTTCAGCGAGAGGTAATCTTTGACGAGAATCTTCATTTTCTCGCTTCGTTCCTCGGCCGGAATGCTGTATGCCTGATAGTAACTTTTGCGGAGAGAAATAAATGTGGCGAGTTCATTTTTGTAGCTGCTGTTCGGCAGGGTAGATGTGCGCCGCTCGAGGTCCGTCAGCTTGTCGATGTCGTTCTGATATGAAGTCGTCAGCTGGCGAAGCATGCTCATGGCCTTGTCCATCTCTCCGTGTTCCATAGCCAGACGATAAGCGATTTCACCATATTGAGAGGCGTTGTCGTCGAAATTGAGGTCGAAAAGATTTATGGCGATATCCATGCTGTCGACAGAATTGGGCGCTTCTGCCAGACGCTGTCGCAGCTCGAAGTAGAGGCTACTGTCGACTTTTACCGGCTGGGCAGCTGCAATGGCGCAGCCGGAGAGCACGAAAATGATGAAGACTGAAAGTTTGTTTAGCATAATTTTAGTTTCCTGGTCGCAAAAGTACGCAAAAAATATGAATGCGTCTGCGTTTGAGCCTGAAAAATTAGGCGGTGTCATAAAAAATGCGTATCTTTGCGCGATTTATACACATAGCCGGCCGGGCGATGTGTGTCAAATCCATCAAAGCTGACATTTTATAAGCAGAAAACAATATCTAAAATTTATGAACCCAATCAAGAAAACCATCACGCTCGCTGACGGTCGCACAATCACCCTGGAGACCGGGAAACTTGCCAAGCAGGCTGATGGAGCGGTAGAGCTGCGCATGGGCAACACCATGCTGCTGGCCACGGTCGTTTCGGCCAAGGAAGCAGGCGAAGGCGTTGACTTCATGCCCCTGACAGTAGAGTACAAAGAAAAATTCTCTTCCAACGGTCGTTTCCCCGGTGGATTCCTCAAGCGCGAAGGCCGCGCCAGCGATTACGAAATCCTCACATCGCGTCTGGTCGACCGAGTGCTCCGCCCTCTCTTCCCCGACAATTATCACGCTGACACTTTCGTAAACATCACCATGTATTCGGCCGACGGTGTGGAAATGCCCGACGCTCTCGCAGGTCTCGCGGCATCGGCTGCCATTGCTGTGAGCGACATTCCCTTCAACGGCCCCATCAGCGAAGTGCGCGTTGCCCGTATAAACGGTGAATTTGTAATTAACCCGAATTTCGAACAGCTTGAAAAAGCTGACATGGAACTTATGGTCGGCGCCACCTATGACAATATCATGATGGTGGAAGGCGAAATGAACGAAGTGTCAGAAGCCGACCTGCTTGCAGCTCTCAAGGCCGCCCACGAGGCTATCCGCGAGCAGTGCAAGGTGCAGCTCGAACTCGCCGAAGCTGCCGGCGCCACAGTGAAGCGCGAATACTGCCACGAAGTAAACGACGAGGAACTCCGCAAGGATGTCCATGACAAATGCTACGACAAAGCCTATGCCATTGCCAAGGCCGGCTCTGCCGACAAGCACTGGCGTATCGACTCCTTCGAGGCAATATGCCAGGAATATATCGATTCGCTCCCAGAAGAAGAGCGCGATGAAAAGACTCCGCTGGTAAAGCGTTACTACCACGATGTGGAAAAAGAAGCCATGCGCCGCTGCGTGCTTGACGAAGGCGTGCGTCTCGACGGCCGCAAGACCACAGAAATCCGTCCCATCTGGTGTGAGGTGGACTATGTGCCCGGCCCCCACGGATCGGCAGTGTTCACCCGTGGCGAGACCCAGTCGCTCGCCACTGTCACACTCGGCACCAAGCTCGACGAGAAGATTCTCGACGACGTCCTCAATCAGGGTCGCGAACGCTTCCTCCTCCACTACAACTTCCCACCCTTCTCCACAGGCGAAGCCCGTCCGGTACGCGGCGTAGGCCGTCGTGAAATCGGTCACGGAAACCTCGCCCACCGCGCACTCAAGCGCATGTTCCCCGACAACTTCCCCTATGTATGCCGTATCGTCAGCGACATTCTTGAGTCGAACGGCTCATCGTCCATGGCCACAGTCTGCGCCGGCACACTCTCGCTGCTTGATGCAGGTGTGCAGATGAAACGTCCGGTAGCAGGTATCGCCATGGGTCTGATTTCCGACGGACAGAAATATGCAATTCTGTCGGATATCCTTGGCGACGAAGACCACCTCGGCGACATGGACTTCAAAGTGACCGGTACGCGCGACGGTATCACCGCCACACAGATGGACATCAAGTGCGACGGTCTGAGCTATGAAATCCTTGAAAAAGCTCTGAATCAGGCTCGCGACGGACGTCTCCACATACTCGACATCATCGAGCAGACCATACCCGGACCCCGCGAGGACTACAAGCCCCACGTACCCCGCATCGTCACCATGACAATACCCAAGGAACTTATCGGCGCTGTGATTGGCCCGGGCGGAAAGGTAATCCAGGGTATACAGGAAGCCTCAGGTGCGACAGTATCAATCGACGAAATCGACGAAGGCGGTTACATCGAGGTTGCCGCATCGAACAAAGCATCGATCGACAAGGCTCTCGAGCTTATCAATCGCATTGTCGAACTCCCCGAAGAAGGCAAGACCTACCAGGGTACTGTACGCAGTGTGATGGAATTCGGAGCATTTGTGGAATTCATGCCCAACCGCGACGGACTTCTTCACATCTCTGAAATCTCCTGGGAACGTCTTCCCGACATGGAGGCCAGCGGTCTGAAAGAAGGCGACAAGGTGGAAGTGAAACTTATCGAAATCGACAAGAAAACAGGTAAATACCGTCTGTCGATGCGTGCGCTCACTCCCAAGCCCGAAGGTTATGTGGAGCCGCAGCGTGCTCCCCGTGGCGAGCGCCCCGAACGTCCCCGTCGCGAAGGTGGTGACCGTGGTCCCCGCCGTGACCGCAACGACCGCGGACCCCGTCGCGACCGTTAAAAAAAGACTCGTAACACAAAATCAATAGCCTAAAATCAAGAAGCGTCCGCGAGTTGAGCTCGGGGACGCTTTTTTTGAGGCAATCAGAGCTGAAAAATCGATAAGTCAGGCGAAAAAAATGTCTGAAAGCATGGCAGATTAAAATATTATTATTAACTTTGCACTCGCAAACACAAGGAGTGGTGCTCGAGTGGCTGAAGAGGCACGCCTGGAAAGCGTGTATACCCCAAAAGGGTATCCCGAGTTCGAATCTCGGTCACTCCGCAAAAGAGAGGAGTCAATCCTCTCTTTTTTATACTCTGTTTTTTTGCTTCGGAGTAATACTCCGAATATTTTATACTAAAACTATGAATAATTTAAGGTTGTACTTAAGATATTTCAAACCGATACTTAAATATTAACCTCTATTCAGTATTAATCTTCAAATCAAGTATTTAGCCAATAATGGATACCTTTATTCCGCGTCTCATATCGCCCAAAGTTGAGGAAGCTCACAAATATTATCCTGTAATAGTTATTACAGGCCCCCGGCAATCAGGTAAAAGCACCCTCTGCCGTAATCTTTTCCCCACATATAAGTATGTCAATTTGGAATTTATTCCGATCCGTACCCATGCCCTGACTGATCCTGTAGGTTTCATTGATGATCTTGGAGAGTATGTCATTATAGATGAAGTGCAGTATGCCCCAGACCTGCTATCAATAATTCAGGTCAGAGTCGATGAGAATAAAAAACTCCGCTATATCCTTACAGGCAGCAACAACTTCTCTCTCTTGAAATCAGTGACACAATCCCTTGCCGGAAGAGCCGCAGTATTCACTCTTTTGCCTTTTTCATTCAGAGAGATGAGCGACACTGAATTGGCGAAGTCCATTGATACGCTCATGCTCCAAGGCCAATACCCGGGAGTATTGGTAGATGAGATTTCTCCTGAAATTTTTTTCAGGAATTACTACACCACCTATATAGAACGAGACTTGCGCGACCTTATCAACCTCAAGAATCTTGTAGCTTTTGATAAATTTGTAAGATTGCTGGCCACCCGTATAGGAGCCGAATTTAATGCTTCCGCTATCTCGCGCGAAGTCGGAGTGACCTCCAAGACCATCACGGAATGGCAATCCCTTCTGGCGACTTCATATATCACATATCCCTTGGCACCTTACTATAATAATCTCTCGAAAAGATTAACAAAAATACCAAAGATCTACTTCCATGATACCGGCCTTTTATGTTATCTGCTTAATATAGAGACCGTGGAGCAACTTGAGAAGCATCCTCTGAAAGAATCCATATTCGAGAATATGGCAGTTGGAGAATTAATGAAGAAAAGATTTAATGAGGCTAAAGATCCTAATCTATTTTTCTACCGTGAGCAATCAGGGAGAGAAATAGATGTGGTCTCCATTACAGCCGAAGGTATCAATCTATACGAAATCAAAGCCGGGAAAATGCTCAGACCCGACTATCTTGAAAATCTACAATACCTTAGAGGTCTCCTCCCCAATGTAGCCCGCACCGCCGTAATCTTCAACGGAGAGACACTGGGCTCAGTCATCAACATCCGCGACATCTGAACGTATAGACATCAATAATACCAATCCTATTCATATATGCGCTGGTGAAATGAGAATGTCTTGTGCATTGGCGGCGAGAACCGAAAGTGCGGTTATCGCGGAAAGAGGATATGTTTTTGCGGTCATAGCGAAGCGCTTTCAAAGAAAGAACCCGTTGCGCCCGCGACTTACTCCGGCTGACTGAATGACAAGGCTAAGGTCTTCGTTGATGGAACGGTTGAAGAATGGCACAAGGCGTTGCTTATCTGCGAAGCTCTGGTTGATGAGCAGGTATTTTTCATCGTGACGCATGGGTTTGCCGAGCGCAGGAAAAATGCGCCTCGCTAAAACTAACTTTGCCACGAAGTTACCGCTGTTAATAAGGGGAGGAAAAGACAAGAAAAGTCAGAGAATTTTCGTAACTTTGCAGTTGATATGGGACAAAAAGCCATTACATTAGACAAACAAATAGACCTGCTGCGGAGCAGAGGCATGATTATAAATGATGTCGAGAAAGCCAAAGAGGTTTTATTAGATGTCGGCTACTATCGTCTTGGTTTCTATTGGTTCCCATTAGAGAAGAGTTATCCGGAAAAGCGTAACAGGACTCACGAATTTGCTGCCGGTACAAACTTCGATGATGCGGTCAAGCTATATTATTTTGATTACAAGCTGCGTAGCATACTGTCCTATAATATCAATCGTATAGAGATTAACTTCCGCAACTTTCTGACTTACACGCTCTCCAATAATTACATAGGTAATCCCCAGTGGTTTGTAGATGATTCGATTGTAGAGGAACAGTTTGTGCAGACATTTGACAGTTCAGTTTATACGGCAAGTTTCAAGCTGAACGCAGTAATAATGCATCACCATCGTACCCATCAAGGCGATAAATACGCTCCGGCATGGAAAACAATAGAGTATATGACATTCGGCAGTGTGCTAAACCTCTATAAGGCGATAAAGGATAGGAGTCTGAAGATTGAGATTGCAAAGCATTACGGCATTCGTTATATCGAGATACTTGAGAATTACCTTGAAATAGTACGGGAATTGCGTAACTTTTGTGCTCACGGTAATGTCCTATATGATTTTGTGCCATTCAAATACATAAGACGAGGTCCGGCTAAAGTCAAGGGCGCAAAGAATTTTCGTAATCTTAACGGTTCAATAGCAGTGGTTCTTTATATGCTCAAACAGGTTTCAGTAAACCGCTATAATGAAATGGTCGGAGATTTACAGTCTCTTATAAAGCATTATTCTCAAGCTCCGAAAGTAGCTGAAATAATCTCAAACATAAGTGGATTAGACGCATCTCAAATAAAATAATCGGAACTTTTGGGGATAAGCCATTGTTATATCAGAAAAAATAAGTACCTTTGCAACATCATAAGTGCAGCTATCGGTTTTAGTCCCGATACCAGCACTCTAAAAGGGAAAAG
>CAMWUD010000005.1 GCA_947177365.1 uncultured Porphyromonadaceae bacterium
TCACTCAAAGACTGACCGCCCTGGCGTTAACATTTATTGTCGAACCGGCTCTTAACAATCCTTACATTAACGATGAGATACCGGATGCTTGTATTGGCCATTACGTCAGCCTTAATGCCAAATCACATCTACGCCGAAGAGCCAGCCGACTCGCTTCCGTACCATTTAAAAGAAGTTGTGGTCACAGGCCGGAAGCCAAACGACGACATAATCCCTGCACAACTGCTGTCGGGAGAAGAACTCCGCAGACTCAACAGCAACAGCGTAGCCGATGCACTGCGCTATTTTTCCGGTGTGCAGGTAAAAGACTACGGTGGTGTGGGCGGCATAAAGACCGTCAACATACGCTCGATGGGCACTAACCACACCGGTGTGGTATACGACGGTGTGGAACTTGGCAATGCCCAGAACGGACAGATAGACCTCGGACAGTTTTCTCTTGACAATATCGAGTCCCTGTCTTTATATAATGGTCAGAAGAGCGAGATTCTACAGCCGGCCAAAGATTTCGGTTCAGCCGGAACCATCTACATGAGAACACGTACTCCGCTTTTCAACGAAGGCGAGACCTATCATGCGAGAGCCACAATCCGCAGCGGATCTTTCGACCTTCTGAATCCGTCGGCACTTGTAGAATTAAAACTCAGCCGGAGTGTCTCCGCATCGTTAAGTGCGGAGTGGCTGAATTCGAGCGGCAAATATAAATTCAGGTACAGACGCGTGAATCCCGCCGGAGAACTTGCCTATGACACAACCGCCGTGAGGCAGAACGGCGACATCAATGCCACCCGAATCGAACTTAACACACACGGCACGCTGACAAACGGTTCCTGGACTTTCAAGGTCTACAATTACAACTCGGAACGCGGAGTGCCGGGCGCCATTGTCAATAATGTATGGCGCCGTGGCGAACGGATCTGGGACACCAATTCATTCGCACAAGGACGGTATACCGCATATTTCGGAAAATTCACCACCTTGAACAATATAAAATATGCATTTTACCGTACACATTATGTCAACAATGACGACAAGCAAGTGAAGATAGACAATCTTTACAAACAAAAAGAAGTCTATTTCTCCTCGGCCAATGAATATGATATAACAGCTTTCTGGAGCGTATCGGCAAGTTATGACTTCATGTGGAACACACTTGACGCCGATGTCTATGGATTTGTAAAGCCGGACCGTATTTCACAATATCTTTCCGCAGCCACGGCTCTTGACCTGAACAGATTCAAAATTCAGGCCAGCGCGCTGGGTTCCTTCATTCACGACAGAATAAAAGGGCAGCAGGCTCCGTCCGACAAGCACGTATTCACTCCTGCTGTGTTCATGAACGGGTATCCGCTTGCCAACAAGGATTTTTCAATCCGTGTATTTTACAAGAAATCATTCAGAATGCCTACATTCAACGACCTCTACTATGCCGACATGGGCAATTCAAAACTTTCGCCGGAGCATGTCAGCCAGTACAATGTCGGTCTTTTGTATGATCATAAATCATCAGCCCTTATATCTGCGGCAAGAGTCAGCGTGGATGCGTATTACAACCGGGTCAAAGACAAAATCGTAGCCTACCCCAAAGGACAACAGTTCCGCTGGACTATGCTGAATCTCGGACTTGTGGACATACGTGGCGTGGATGTGACCGGGCTTCTGACCTTCAATCCATACAACGACCTGTTTCTGACCGTGCGCGGACAATATACCTTCCAGAGAGCCATTGACATAACCAACCCGGCAGACAATTATTACCGCGACCAGATACCCTACATCCCCCGCCACTCGGGTGCAGCGGTTGCAAACGCACAGTGGCAAGGCTGGGGACTGAACTATTCGTGGATTTATGTCGGCGAAAGATATAACCAGCAGGAGAATATCAGATACAATTACACTCAGCCATGGTACACATCCGACTTATCGCTGAGCAAAGACTTAAGGCTGGGCAAGGTCGGTCTCAGAGCTCTGATTGAAGTCAACAACCTGCTCAGCCAGGACTATGACGTAATTCTAAACTACCCCATGCCCAAACGCAACTACAGATTCACCCTTACAGTGGAGATATGAAACTCAGACAAATCATCATATATTTTCTGCCGCTGCTGTCGGTCGCCACAAGTTGCCGGGAAGACGAACTTGTGGTACCGACGGAGTATGACATAATCGGCGATGAGCGTCACGACACCGACATCCGCGGCTTCTATCTTGTCAACGAAGGCAATATGGGGTCGAACAAATGCACTCTCGACTTCTACGATTATCACACAGGACTCTACTCCCGGAATTTCTATGCAGAGAAGAACCCCAATGTGATAAAAGAGCTTGGTGATGTGGGCAACGACATCGGCATATACGGCGACAAGCTCTACGTTGTGGTAAACTGCTCGCATAAGGTTGAAGTGCTTGACGCCCGCTCCGGAATCAGGCTCGGGCAGGTTGACATACCCAACTGCCGCTATGTCAGGTTTCATCGCGGCAAGGCTTATGTGAGTTCGTACGTGGGTCCGGTGCTTATCGACCCCAATGCCCCCAAAGGAGCTGTATACGAAGTCGACACACTTTCGCTTGCCGTCACACGGAAAGTCTCTGTGGGCTATCAGCCCGAAGAGATGGAAATAGTCGATGACTATATGTATGTGGCGAATTCAGGCGGCTACAGAGCTCCCGAATATGACAATACTGTGTCTGTCATCCAGATGGTGGATTTCAAGCAGGTTCAGCAGATACCTGTGGGCATAAATCTTCACCGTCTTAAAAAGGACAGATACAACAAGCTGTGGGTCACATCACGCGGTGACTACCAGTACCGTCCGTCGCGTCTGTACGTGATGCAGAAAAAACCGGGCTACAACCAGATGATGGTGACCGACACAATACCGGTGGCTTGTTCCAATATGGCATTTTATGAGGACAAGATGTACTACTACGCCACTGAATGGAACAACTACACCGCCTCCAACACCATCACCTACGGAGTGATTGATGTCCGGACCAAAGAAGTGATATCCGACAACTTTATCAAAGACGGCACCGAGAAAGACATCACCATACCATATGGAATCGCCATCCATCCCGAAACCGGCGATATATTCGTGACAGATGCAAAAAACTACGTGTCATCGGGCACGCTCTATTGTTTCAGTCATGACGGCTATAAAAAGTGGAGCGTCCGCACCGGGGATATTCCGGCTCACATCACATTTCTCTCAAAATGAAAAATGCAGTTCTTTCCATCATCGCAGCCGCTCTGCTTTGCGGGTGTAGCGATGAAATACCGATGGTCAATTTAGGCATCGACGATGTGTATTACATTGCACGGATGCAGAAACTCGACCTGCGTCCGGCACTCACAGGCGAGCGCTACGAATGGTATGTCGACGGAGTATGTGTAAGCCATAGCAAAGACTTTATATTCATTGCTGCCGAAGAAGGAGACTATCAGCTGGATCTAAAGATCATAGACCCTGACACTCCGTACGATTTCACATTCGGTGTACATGTGCTGCACGAAGAAATCGAATACAGTCCGTACATATCCAGAGTCTATGAGTATCGACCGGCTCCGGGGCAGTTCATAAACGAAATGCCCCGCTTCGAAGAAGGCGACACTTACGAATCCATCCTGCAGAAGGCCGAAGAATCGATATCGGGCACCAACGATATTATGATTTCCCTCGGAGGTTATGGCGGTTATGTGACTTTCGGCTTCGACCATACCGTAATCAACGTTCCGGGAGAAAAAGACTTCAGAATATGGGGCAACTGTTTCTATGAACTGCTGCAACCCGATAAAAAAGGCGGCTCGTCAGAACCCGGTATCGTGATGGTGAGTTATGACACCAATTGCAACGGCATACCCGATGATGAATGGTATGAACTCGCAGGCAGTGAATATTACTCCAACGAAACGCGCCACGGCTATTCAATCACATATCACCGGCCTGACCCTGACAGAGAAATAGTGGCCGATGAAGACAATAGTCTTGATGACATATATTATATCAAATGGACTGACAACAACGGCACTTGCGCATATATGCCTAAGAACATATTCCACAATCAGGACTACTTCCCCCGGTGGGTCAACGACGATGAACTGAACTTCCAAGGGACTCTTCTTGCCCCTAACGGCCATGACATCAGTGGCTACGGGGCTTATTACATCCTTTACAGCTATCCTTGGGGCTATGCCGACAATCACCCCAACGAGTATTCTGATTTGAACTCATTCGACATTTCATGGGCAGTGGATTCCGACGGGAAACCCGTAGAACTTCCCGGCGCCGATTTTATCCGCGTATACACCGGCGTGAACCAATACTGCGGCTGGCTGGGGGAAACATCCACTGAATTAAGCCGCGCGCAGGACCTTCATATAGAACTTCCGGGGATTCCCAATCCCTGATTTACATTATATAATAAATCCATTATGAGAAAAAAACTACTCTCTTTGGCTATCGGACTGCCTGTTGTCACAATGATGGCACATCCGATAGACTTCTCTCAGATCCGGCATTGGACCGGGTCGGGACCAAACAAAGCCGCACTGGCAATCCAGTTCGACACCGATGGGAAAGCGAATCCCGGTGTTCTCGTCTGGGGTTACCGCTGGGAAGACGGGCAGTCGCCCAACGGAGTCGATATGATCTCGGCCATAGCTGAAAACTCCGACCGCCTCCGGATTCTCATACAGATGACCGGCGACATGGGATATACTCTTGACGGAGTGGGATACTCCGACGCGTCGAACGAACTGCTGGCATCCCTCTCTTACGATTTGGACGGAGCTGCCGAAGACCCGCGGATATCGTTTGGATTCTATACACCCAACACCATGATGAAGCAGACCTCGGCTCCAGGTGCGGAAGCTCTCGACCTTGTGATGCAGGCAATCGAAGACGCAATGGACACCCACGTAATCCGGCATCCGCTCAATTACACTGTATACGGCTATCCCGCGTATGACTACGACTGGTGGAAAATGGACGATGAATCGGCCGGAATATGGAACAGCGGATGGTATGAAGGCTACTGGAGCTATTGGACCGGTACGGAAGGAGAACTTGACAATCTTGGATATTCTGGCCTTGGCATGAGCAGTGTGTATCTGAGCGACGGCGATGTGCATGGCTGGAAATATCTCTCTTTTGCATCGGATGAAGCCGACTGGCTTGCTCCTGTCTACATCGGAAACATACCTACATCTGTTCCGGAAATCACAGATGACGGCAGTGAAACCGTGGAATATTATTCCATCGACGGCATACGTCTGACAACTCCTCCTGCCGCAGGTATTTACATTGAGCGCAAAGGCGCCCGGGTATCAAAACGCATAGCAAACTCCAATCTATAAATAAAAACATGAAATCAAACCTCATTATTGCAAAATCAATTGCAGTGGCAGCAGGCTTGTTTGCTTTTGTCGACGCTTATGGCGCAGTCGATTTTGTCGTCGACGGCATAAGCTATACAAAGCTGTCAAGTACTGAAAACACTGTCGAAGTGTCCAAACCGGAGTCGGGCTACTACACCGAGGCCTCGGTTGTCATTCCCGCATCCGTCGAGTACGACGGCACTGAATACACCGTCACCGGCATTGGCGACAAAGCGTTTTTCAGCTCGCGCAGCATGACATCGCTTGTCATTCCTGAAGGCATCACATCAATCGGTTCGTATGGTCTCTATAATACCGGACTCACCGAACTTGTCATTCCTGCGACTGTGACTTCTATGGGAGACCATGCCGTCTACAGCAACTCGTACCTAAAATCAGTGACAATCAAGGCCGAGCTGACTGAAATCCCTGACTATTGCTTCGATAGCTGCAAGGTTCTTTCTAAAATCAATATTCCCGAAAGTGTCGTAAGAATAGGCAAATATGGCCTGGCTCAGACCGGCCTCAGGGAAGTGGTTCTGCCTGCAAGTCTGCGAGAGATTGATGACAACGCGTTCCAGGTTTCACCTTCACTGAAAAACGTGGTATTCAACGATGGACTGGAATATATCGGCCAACGTGCGTTCGAGAAGTGTACAGCTCTTGAAGAAGTGATAATCCCCGGTACCGTTTCCCGATGGGGCGGCGGCACTCAATATACTCAAAGTCCTTTCGGATATTGCAGTGCAATCAAAAGACTTGTCTTCAAGGAAGGCGTGACAGAAATTCCAGCCGCCTGCATATGGATTATGTCCGGCGTAGGCTACCTGAACGAACTGGTAATTCCATCGACAGTCACAACAATCGGATGGCGTGCCTTCATGAATAATACGCCCTGGCGTGTCGGAGCCAAAATATCGCTCTACGGTACGACTCCTATAGATTACGATGATGATAAATTCGGTTCTGACAGCATGTTCAAGAACTGTACCCTTGAGGTGCCGGCCGGAAGCGCGGAGGCATACAGAAACCATGCGCTCTGGGGGCAGTTCGTCAATATCGTCGAGCGTGTCGAGAGTGTCGAAGTTCCCGATGTATTCAGAAATGTAATTGGCGAGGGCAAGTCCTACGCCGGACTCACAATGCACTGGGGAGATGAAAAGGCGCTTGACAACCTGACCGAAGCTGTGCTTTTTGATGGAAACGCAACAGTCTATGACATCGTGACCTCGGCATTGGCCAACGATACCCGCTTCTATGCACTTAAGACAGCCGGAGGCAACTTCGCGGCTTTCGGATTCGATACCAACGGAGACAGCTCCGCAGCAGTATCAGTTGACGGAACAGCCTTGACTCTTGAATCGGGCGTGGCTACATACAGCGGTGAATTTGAATCGGCTGTCGGCAGCTCGGACTACGACCATTGGGAAGTCAATGCCGTCGACAATCTGTGGAAAGTGTTTGTCAACGGTGAATTGGCCGATTTCGACAGCTCTGTGTCGTCAGGCGACAATATTACACTGGAATATGCGACTGTCGATGCAACAGAACCTGTCGCCAAAGACTATACGTTCTATCTCCGTCCGGCCGACGAGTTGGGCATCTGGACTCTTGACGAAGTGCAGCTCAACACCGCTACCGACAAGAACGGCAGCAGCGTCCAGCGTTTCGTTCCCATGATAGCCAATATCTGCAACGAAGGTGCTTACCTTTACGGCGCGAGAATATCTGCAGAAGTGCGTGCGATGGACAACGAAACCACATCGACCGACTACAGTACCTTTGTGGCCGATGCCGCCAAAGGAGCCATGCAGTTGAGAATCACTGCTGTCAAACCCACTGAGGCAATGATTGTCCCCTATCTCAATATCCGCAAAGACTGGGGTGCAGGCAAGAATGAAGTGAGACGCGTATATAGCGACTCGCCTATGAAAGCAAGCACCTTTGTGGCAAATCCCGTCACCGGAATATCTCTCAAAGAATACTCCATCGGCGAGACCATTGTAATGGAAAATATGGGTTGCACTCTCATTACCCCGCAGTATGAGCCGGCTGATGCCGATTTCGCCAATTTTGAAGTAGCTTTCGCCGACGAATCCATAGTCACTATCTACAGCAGCATCAAGGGGCTGGTGGCACACCGGGCCGGAGAGACAACAATGACCCTGTCTGTCCCCGGCACCGACATCAAGACGGAATATACCGTGAAAGTAAAGGATATCGATCCGGAAAACAAGCCTGCCGATGATTTCGCCGACGGCATTTTCTGGCTCAACGAGGAATGGTTCACCCATACGAGCGGCTCAATCAACTACATCACTGAGGACGGCGATGTCTATTACCGCGTATACGGCAATCAGAACAATAATATGGCATTCGGCGCCACATCGCAGTTCGCCACCATATACGCCGGTAAATTAATCGTAATGTCAAAGCAGGCCTGGGACAACGGCGATACACGAGAAAAGTCCGGCGGACGCGTGGTTGTGGCCGATGCCTCTACCTTGAAATATATCGGCAGCATCGATGAAATCGGTGGCGATGGCCGCTCATGCGTCGGAGTAAATCCTGAGAAAGTATATCTCGGTCATACCGCTGGTGTAAGGGTGATGCACATGAATGCCGACGGCATTTACATTGACGATGCCGACATTGAGGGTATCAGCCCCGGACGCAACGGACAGATGGGCGATATGGTAAAAGCCGGAAAATATGTCTTTGCCGTACGAGTGGGCAACGGCCTGTCAATCATTGACACCGAGACCGACAAAATGATAAAGGACATCAGCGTGAGCGGAATCCAGACAGTAGCGCAGTCGCTCGACGGCAGAGTATGGATTGGATGCGCCAAAACACTACAGTCTATTGATCCGGAGACTCTTGAGCTTGGCGATGTACTCACAATCGGCGCCGGCACCATAGGATGCTCAAGCGGTTCCTGGCGTCCGGGCAATCTCCGGGCTTCAAACAAGACCAACACTCTGTTCTGGAGTACCGGCAACTGGAACGGCTCGACAGGCGACCTTATCCGCTGGGATATAGACGAGAATCCTGACCCGTCGACTCTCACTATGATCTACAAACACGGAAGTGTGCCTGAAGAAACATATTCTATGGGTTATGCTACACCTAATTATGATGCCCGCACCGACACATGGATGTATTGCTCCATTCCGGCATTTGGCGCAAACGCCATCAACAACCGTCTTCACTTCGTAGATGCCACCACCGGAGAACTCAAGCACACCATCGAGCTTGACAAATATTTCTGGTTCCCGTCAATAGCCCTGATGCCCGACAAATATGACCCCGAAATCCTTTTCGAGGACATCGAACTTCCTGTAATCGACTACTGCGAAGAAGAGTATACCTACGACCTGACCGAGTATCTCGATGACAAGGACAACCACAACTGCAACATCACCGTGTCTCTGTCTGAGACAATGCCGTACGAAGACACACCTTCGAATCCCGCCGCTGAAATCAGTCTGAATGGCAAGACACTGAAAGTCAAACCGCTGGACAACGGCACCCGGAACTTTACCCTTATGGCTGAATCGAACGGCAAAGTGGTGTCACAGAATATCAATGTATCGGTTGGCAAAAAGACAAGCGGCATCGGCTCCATCGGCTCCGCAGGCACAGTCTACAGCAACGGATACTTCGTGGCATTCCGCGGACTAAGCGGCGTGACATTTGATGTCTATGCTCTGGACGGCAGAAAAGTCGACAGCATCGCAATTGAAGAAGAAGCGGCTGTGATTTATCCTGCATATCAGACCGGCTTCTATATTCTCAGAGGCTCCAACGGCATGACCACCAAAATCAGAATCAACTGACAATGTGGCGATTTCTATCAATAACATCTATCCTCCTGACGGTAACGGCTTCGGCTGTTGCCGCTCAGGAGGCTGACTACACCCGGGGAATAATCTGGGTGAATGAAGACTGGTACGGACACCAGAACTCCACGGTCAATTATCTCATGCCGGATGATCCGGAAGGCAACTTCTGGAAATACCGTATAATACAGGCCGAAAATCCGGGTAAAGAACTCGGCTGCACCAATCAATACGGAGCAATCTGGAACGACCGGATTTATCTGATTGCGAAACAGGACAAAGATCCGGGAGCGACAATAACCGGCGGACGCATCACAGTGGCCGATGCGAAGACCATGAAGATTCTTCATCAGCAAAGTCTGATAGACCCGTCGGGAGCGCAATGCGATGGCAGAGGCTTTCTCGGCGTTGACCAGCACAAAGCTTATATCTCCACAAGCAATGGAGTGTGGGTTTTCAATCTTGACACCTATACCGTCACAGGTCAGGTAGAGGGTTCCGCCAATCCTAATGCCGGCGGAGACAACGACAAGCCCAACACCGACCCTACCGGCTCATTGTATCACGGCCAGTCCGGCATGATGGTATCGGCGGCAGGAAAAGTATTTGTAGCCCACCAGCAATATGGACTTCTGATTGTTGATCCGTCTGTGGATAAAGTCGTAAAAGTCATATCGATGGATATTGTACAGGACGGCGCCGGAATCGGCTCTGTCGTCAAATCCAAAGATGGGTTCCTTTGGCTTTCTGTAGCAAAAAATCGTCAAGGCACCGGAGTGGCATTGAATTATATAGTACGGCTTGACCCCGCAACGCTGGACTACGAAATCATCCCCATTGAAGATGGATTTTATGCACCTGCCAATTCCTGGTATGCATGGACTCCGGACGCATTTGTAGCTTCTTCCGTACAGAACTGCCTTTATTGGAAAGGAGGCCGCAACCGATGGTTTACCGGGGCACAGATATATAAATTCGATTGCGACACTCGTGAGCTGTCGCTGTTTATCGACCTGGAGGAAGAAGGCGCCAACTGGAAGCTCTATGGATGTGCAATCGGTGTACATCCCCGGACAGATGACATATACATGGCTTTGTATCATGAATTCGGTACTCCGACTTATATCACCCGGCGATATTCCCCGCAAGGAGATATAGTCCGCGATTATAACATGATTGAGAACTACTGGTTTCCGTCGCTTCCGATATTCCCGCAAGAAATCGGCGACTCCGATGTCTCTGATATTTGTAATGATGCTTCATCGCCGAGCGGTAATCTATACTCTGTCAACGGCCTGCTTGTACGGGAGTCGGTTGATTATGGCGCATGGACCGGCCTTTCACCAGGCATATATATCTGGAAATCCGGACGCATGGCAAAAAAAGTTGTCATAAGATAAAGTCTCCTGCTCTGTCTAATACAAGAGGCTGTGCCGAAATGAAGTGTCCCCAAAAGTTTTATGTATCTTTTGGGGGCACTTCATTTCGGCACAAACTCTTTTAAGCCCAGTTCCCCGGCGTTAACAAATGGGGTACGGGGGGCTTAGCCGGGAAATACCGCTCTGTCAGAGTTCTATCTGCCGGCCCATTGCGAGCACATGGGTAAGCTCCAGATTCTTGTCCATGATGATAATGTCGGCATCCTTGCGTTTGCAGATGCTGCCCTTGCGATCGTACACTCCCATTATCAAGGCCGGTGTTTCCGAAGCCATGCGCACGGCATCCTCCAGCGGAATGGCGGCTTCTTTTACAGTGGTGCGGATCAGACGATCCATTGTGGCGCAACTGCCGGCAATCGCACTGCCGTCCTTAAGCTTGCAGACTCCGTTCTCGACCATCACACGCGGGTCGAATGAACTGCCGTCAGGCGATTCCGTAATGGCAAGGGCATCAGTCACAAGACACATACGGCCATAGCCCTTGAATTTATGTATCATCTTCAATATGACCGGCGGCACATGGATACCGTCCGCGATAACCTCGACATTAATGCCATCGTTGAGATAGACCGATTCCACAGTTCCTTCGTGCTTGTAGATGCCGTTCTTATGAGAAGTGGTCATTGCATTATAGAAGTGTGTGGCAAGGGTATAACCGCTGCGATAAGCTTCCACCACATCGTTGTAATTGGCTTTTGTATGCCCCAGCGCCGCAATCACACCTTTGCTTGTAATAAATCTGGCGAAATCATCGGCTCCCGGCAATTCAGGCGCGGCGTCCCATCTTCGGATGCATGGATAGTCTTCTATAATAGGAATATACTCCATCGGCGAGGGAATTCTGATATTTTCCCGTATCTGTCCGCCGGTCATGTCGGCGTTGAAATAAGGACCTTCGAGATGCAGTCCGAGAACTCCGCTGTATCTGTCCTCGACAAGTCCTGAACAAACTTCGGCTGCCGCCCGTATATTCCCCTCCGTGGCCGATGACACAGTCGGGAAAATGGAAGTCGTGCCATGTCGGCGATGAACCGCTACCGCTGTCTCAAACGCCTCTTTTGTCGCCTCCATGAAATCACGTCCGCCGCCTCCATGCACATGCATGTCAATTCCGCCCGGCAATACATATCCGCCTCCGGCATTGATACTGTTGTCAACGTTTTCAAACAGGCGGCTATGACTGTAGATTTCATCTATTTTATCATCCTTTATCACTACCGAACCGCCATTTATCCACCGGCCGCCGGGAATCAGGATTTTGCCGTTATATATCTGTGTAATCATTCTGTGATCTTTGCCGCGGCAAAAAACCGCCGGAAATATATCAAATGGCTATGTGATGAATACCATTACCATATTTCCGGCGGCCACCGCTATCATTCCATATTTAAAGTTTTGGGTTTCAATACCGCAAGCTGCATAATCAGAGCCAGACACAAGGCTCCGGCCATACAGGCGAAACCAAGCCCCATCATACCTTTTTCGGCAAGAGAGCCGAGCACGTTCGTGGCCAGAGCGCCTATGAACAGACCCGACATGTTCATCATGCCGTATGCCGTGGCACGCGACCTGTCAGAGACAAACTGGCACAGAATCGGCATATTGTTGGCATCGAAAAGGCCGTAGCCCAGACCGAACAACACACCGGCGCCTATAGCGGCTGCGAAAGATGTGCCGAAGCCCATGAGCACAAGCGACGGAATCATCAGTGCCAGACCAATGGCGCTGGTATATATTCGACCCTTGAGATTGCGCCGCGACCATCGGTCCGCCATCGGTCCGCCTACCATCACCCCGGCAAAGGAAGCAAAGGCAATGGTGATTGTAGCAATCGGTCCTGCAACCGACATTTCCACACCAAGACTGTCGGCAAACAGTGTCGGGAGCCAGTTTTTTGTAGCCCAGCCGGGAACCGAACAGGATGCGAAAAAGAATATGATGGTCCAGAACGCAATGTTTGTCATGAGCATTCCAAGCGAGGCCCTTACAGCCGCGAGATTGCTTCGGAGTGTCACGGCCAGACTCTGGCCGGGCTTTTCCGCTGACTTTCCTGCGCCTGCCGCACGCTTCTCATACAGGAGTGCCACAAGTACAAAAGCATAGGCTATACCCACAATACCGAACCAGTGGAACGTCGATTGCCACGACAGCTGTTCGGCCACAAAAGCGCCGAATCCGCCTATGGCCTGTCCCATATAGAGGCCTGTCATATGTATGCCGATAGCCAGACTCAGCTGTCGTCCGGTAAAATAATCGGCTATAAGCGACAATGCGGCCGGTATATACAGAGCCTCCGAGACTCCCATCAGGGCGCGGAGCCAGTACACCTGGTCGTAGGTGGTGGCATAACCCATGAGCATGGTGACGGTCGACCAAACACCGAGTGATACCACTATAAGCCATTTGCGGTTGACCCGGTCGGCCACAATACCGGAAACCGGACTCATAAATCCGTATATCCACATAAATGCCGCCATGACTTTGCCGAACATCACCTTGCTCTCAAGGTCGGCTATGTCCATTGCCATGGCATCGCGCATGGTCGACAGCATCTGGCGGTCCATGTAGTTAAGGAGCGCCACTACCCAAAGGAGGCCGACGACCATCCACGGATACCACTTCTTCAATCTAATTGAATTCATACTGCGTGCGGATTACTTTTGCAGACCGGTGCGGCACGGGTTCTGGCCACGCATCGCCCATGGTGCGGCAGTATTGTACGATGTTGCCTTGGATGTGACGCACACTACTGTGGGAATGCCGTCTTTAAGCACTGTGACATAAAGGCGTCCTGCGGCATCCATTACCGGAGCGGACGTACACGACTGTCCGAGCACGGCTTCGGCCAGCAGTGTTCCGTCGGGTTTCACCACGTAGTAGTTGGCCATGGCGTCCACCACATGGATGTAGCCCCGGTTGTCGAGTACGGGCGATGTCTGCACGATTCCTCTGGTGGCAAAAGTCCATTTGAGACTTCCGTCGCCATTCAGTGCTATCAGTCCCTCGGAAGATGCTGTTCCGCCGTTTGAATAGAGTGTTCCGTCTTCGGCTATCACGACACCGCCGTCAGGTATCGCTCCGGCTGTGGCATGAATCCATTTCACACTTCCGGCCGCACTGAAGGCTATTATCTGACCGCCGGCACCTGCATCCGTCACATAGTACACGGTACCGTCGGTATCAATGGCAGCCTGAGCGCTGCGAAGAGCTCCGGTCAGAGCATCAGCTGCAGCTCCGAAATCGGTGTTATATTTCCACAGAGGCGCTCCGCTGTTGCCGTCAAGGGCGAAGAAGCCGTTGGCACCGTTGGCCGCTCCATAGACAGTTCCGGATTTAGAGACAGACATACCGGCTGTGACACCTACACCATCGGTAGCGAATGCGGTCATGTCGCCCGAACGGCTGAATTTCCACACTTCATTTCCTCGAGTGGCCACAAATATATTGCCGGCAGCATCCACAGCAGGGGTAATCGCATAGAGATTGGTGCCGCTTGCGCCGCCTTTCTTAGCCCATTTCAGTGTGCCGTCGGGATTGGCGGCAATCACGTACACACCACGCTCGGCGGTGGTGGACTGCAGGTCGCGGACAACCATGTATATTGTTCCGTCGGCTCCTACCGAAGGCGAGCTGAACACATCCTTCGCCTGGGCGGTGGCTGATGTACCCGACATTGCGGCACTGAGGTCGAAAGTCCATTTCACCTGACCGTCGGCGGCATCATATGCAAAGAGCGCCGCCAGATCGCTGTCGGCCAGACTGCGGAGCATATACACGGTCGAACCGTCGGGAGATACCGCAGCCGAAGAACCGCCTTTCACAGCTCCGCCGAGCGCGGCTGTCCACTGGGTTGCTATCACCTGCGTCGGGTCCTGGATGTTCACACTCTTGGTGATGCTTGTGGTGAGGCCGTAGGAGTCGGTCACAGTCAGAGTCACAGGATATGAGCCGGCGGACTCGTAGGTGAACGACGGATTCCGGAGGTCGGAAGTCGAGCGGGCATCATCGGCAAACTCCCATTTCCATTCAGTAATAGTAGTAGCGCCCTTGGTTGTCGACATATCTATGAAATTCACCACATCGCCAAGGTAGTATTCTTCCTTGTCGAGCGCGAAATCGGCTTTGGTAGGATTGATTATACGGACTGTCCGGGTGCTGGTCGACTTCAGGTCGTTTGAATCCACGACAGTCAGTCTGACGGTATACGAACCATCTTTTTTATAAGTGAAAACCGGACTCTGTTCTGTCGATGTGGACTCATCCTCATCGCCGAACTCCCAAAGATAACTCTTTATTGAAGTACCCTTGCTCGGAGTCGTATTGTCGGTGAATGTAATGGGTTCGCCGACTTCATATTCATCGGCGCCCTGTGCTATCTCGGTTTTTGCGGCAGTGTTGTAGTAGGTGTGTTCTTCCGAGCAGGAAGAAGCCACTACAGCCATACCGAACAATAATGTTGCAATTTTAGTTTTCATGATTGGTATTTTGGGTTATTCGTCAATTCCGGATTTATTAAGCCCGGGGCCACCGCCGGCTGTATAGCCCCGGCTCTCCCCCGACTCCTTGTCGGAGATCCAGAAAGAATAAAGATCGCCGTCAGTGAGATGGAAACGAAGACGTATCACACTGCCGTCAAGGTTTTCAAGTGTTTTTTTGCCATTCCACACCACAGGCTGGCGGGTGCTGTCGACAGATATGGGCACGCACTCGTCTTTGGTATATCCGTCAATGGCCTTGCCGTCCTTGTCAAGAACTTCGACCAGCAGCCGGCCTCTTGCCTCGACATTGACAAACAGATGGCCGCCTTGGAAACAGAACGGCTCGGTCGTCAGCTCGCCGGTGCCGCTCATGGAGGCGAATCCGTCGCGGCGGAGCGTAGCCAGACCGGTGGTGACAACTTCGGCACCGTCGACAAGGCGGCGGCCACTGAGGTAAAAATACAGCTTGTCGCCTACGATAATCGGACTGCCGACAGCAGACTGCAGATTGGCATTATTCCACGCCGCCGTATTCTCATCGACCGCGAGAAACGGATTCATGTCTTCCCGGAGCCATGAATAGCCGTCACGTGAGTAGCCGAGCATAATCTGGTTGCGCTTGATTACACCGTCGCGGTTGCAGACATCATTCTCCGGTCCCTGCCATACGGAAAACAGGCCGAGCATGATACTTTCATAGGCGATTGCGTCATGGTTGTAGATGCCGGGCGAACCGTCATTGTCGTTGTAATACGGATGCCGTTGCTCTCCGGGCCACGGACCGAACCAGAAATATTTCAGGTCGGCCCGCGCGGCCTTGTTTCCAGCAGCCGGATCGGCATGCTCCATATAGTCGCGGCCACGCACCGTATAGGGGTCACCGCTGTGGACTCTGACATTATGGCGCATCGACCATACCCAATTCTGACGGAAAGGATTCTTGTATACCGTCGACCGGTCTGCCACACTTCCCGAGGGAGTGGAGTTGTCGCGCCATGCCTTGCCGTCGGAAGAGGTCAGGTAATGGTAGGCCCAGTTGCCTGCACCTCCGGATACTTCAAACATCTTGTAGCGTGCGGAAGCGTTTGTCTCCTGCTTGTCGAGCCATACAGTCGAAGCATCCCGGACGGAGCCGCGACGGACAATATTCGTGCCTGTTACGACATTGAGCGACGGTTTGGTCCATACTACGCCGTCGGCTGATTCGGCATAGCAGGTGATACCGGCTCCGGAGGTGGCGTAAGTGCCGCCTCCTGCCATATACCACATCTTGAACTTGCCGTCCTGCTCGTCGTACCATACCCCATCGCTGAACGGAGCTGCGAATCCGCCCTTCGCACCTTGTTTTTCCCAGGTCTGGTCCGGTTCGAGTACCGGATTAGCCTGATGATATTCCGGGTAGTGGAACTTTCTGCTCAGCGAAGTCGAGGCAATCAGGAAATCGTCGACAAAGAGCTGCCGCCCTACGTTGATTCTGACCACTGCCGGTTTTGAAGTCAGGTAGAAGGGCGACATTCCGGCACGGATGTCGCTTGCATAGTTTCTCTGCGGTGGCCACTGTCCCGGCAGCACAATGCCATTGTACAGAGCATTGGGGTCAAGCGGATTCTCCGGTTCCGGTGATGGTTCCGGCGATGGCTCCGGCGACGGCTGAGGGTCATCTCCGCCGCAGGAAACTGTCATGATGACAATGGCTATTGCCAATAGAAAGTTGATATATTTGTTCATTATTCAAATCACTCTAAAGGTACATCGACTCCAGTCGGAGACAGGCCGGGGCCTCCTCCAGAGGTATAACCGCGGCTCTCTCCGCTTTCCCAGGGCGAAATCCAGAAAGAATAGAGGTCGCCGTCCCTGAGGTAGAATCTGAGCCGTACCGGCTTGCCTGCCAGAGCTGTCAGGTCGGCATTGTTCTTCCAGCTGACCATGGCCTTGGTGGAATCTGTCTTTGTAAGAGGCTTGCATTCCTTTTTGGTATAGCCCTCGATTGCATTGCCGTCTTCATCGACAAGCTCTACATACAGCGCCGATTTCTTTCCGGCGACATCAGCGTTTACAAAGAGGTATCTGCCATCGAACACAATAGGTTCGGTGAGGAGTGTGCCTTCGTCTTTTCCGGCGTTCATCGACACAAAACCGTCGCGTCGCAGTCTCGCAAGGCCTGTCGAGGTATAGCTGTCCCACATTATATCGTTCAGCCGCCGGCCGCTGCAATAGAAATACAGCGAATCGCCTACAATCAGAGGCACACCTCCGACCGACTGCATATTGCCCCAGTTCCAGGCTCCGTCTGTGGGGTTGTTTGCCATAAACGGCTCATGCGACGGACGTGAAAAATGGAAGCCGTCGCGGGAATAGCCGAGACAGATTTCGTTTCTTTTCTGTATGCCCAGCTCGCCGCAGACATTATTCTCCGGTCCCTGCCACACCGCATACTGTCCGAGCATGATGCTTTCGTAGGGCATGACATCGAAGTTGTATATACCGGGATTTACATCCGGGAACTGCGGATGACGCGGCTCCTTGTCGTCGGGAGTGAACCAGAACACCACGTTCTTGTCGGGCACTCCTTTGCGGACACGGTGCGCCATGGAGACGGCGGTCTCGGGGTCTTTCGCCTCAAGGTAGCTTCGCGAGCGCGACGACACCTTGGTGCCATAGCGCATCGACAGACACCATACATCACGGAAAGGATTGTAGAACACCGACGAACGGTCGTACAAGTCGCCGGACTGAGCCACACCCTCGCTCCAATGTATGCCGTCGGGCGAGTATTTCAGAATAAACTGCCAGCGACGGTCGGTCGGACGGCGCTCGACATTGAACATCTTGTATCTTTTGGCAGGGTCGGTCTCCTTGCGGTCCAGCCAGATAGTGGCGGCGTCGCGGTTGGCGGTATCGACCAGACATGTGCCTTTTACCAGATCCAGCTCCGGTTTTACCCAATGGATACCGTCGTCCGACTCCGCATAGCCTGTGTAAAAAGTCTGCTTGTCCTGCTTGTGTATCATTCCCGCGCCGGCGAGGTACCACATTTTGTATTTGCCGTCTTTATCGTCGTACCAGATACCGTCGCTGAACGGTGCCGCATACGGAGCGCCTTCGGTGGTGTTCTCCCAGTCGGCAGTTGGTTGCAGTACCGGATTCCCTTCATAGAAGGTCGGTTTATGATATACCGGCGTCAAGTTGGTCTCCGCAATCAGGAAACTGTCAACAAAAAGTTGTCTTCCGACATTTACCGGTATTACGGCAGGCTTATCAACAAGATAAGGAACAGGCATTTCGGCAGCCTTTGTCGGTTCTTCATACCGAGGGGGCCATTGTTGTGGCAGGCGGATGCCATTATATAGAATCTCGCCACCGGAAGAAGCCTCGCCGCCGGCAATAGCGGCGAGGGCAACTCCGATAAAGCAAGTTGTCATTATTGCTTTTTTCATAATTAATAACCAGGATTTTGTACTGCTTTAGGATTGGATTCTATTTCGGAAATAGGTATGGGCAGCCACTCGTGCTTGTTGGCAGTAAATCCTTCGTAGTCGGTATCCGAAATCAGTTGTTTGAAGTTGGGGTCAAGGCGTTCGAGTTCATGGAAGCGTTCGGCCAGATCGCCCCAGCGGAGCAGGTCATAGAAGCGGTGGCCTTCGAGAGCGAACTCAAGCGCGCGTTCCTGCTTGATAGTTTCAAGAGTCAGTCCGCCTGCCACCGGCATGTTGGCTCGGGCACGCACCTGATTGTAGGCGTCAGCTGCCGATATCGATCCGGCCTTGCCGCCGCAGACCACAGCCTCGGCGTACATCAGCAGCACATCGGCATAGCGGATATATCGCCAGTTGACGCCATGAGCGCGGGGCTGATTGTAGATGTATTCCTTCACTCCGGCGCCTACACCTGTGATGGATGTGGGGTCGTTGTTACGCATCGGCATCGACAGGTCCATACCTTTGAGGAATGCTGCCTTGTAGACGTGGGTGCGTGTATTCGACACCGAGGTGAAATCACCCGTAGGATACATGTCCTCGAAGTGATAGCCGCCGGGGCCGGTGAGACGCTGTCCGGGACGAAGCCTGATTTCAGGATTAAGGTCGTTGAAGAACATCGTGGAGAACATGCGTATGTCGGTGTAGCCGTCCTTGTCGATGCTGTTGACAAAAGCATCGTAGAGCCAGTCATGCACCACGCCCTCGTAACCGACACCGGTGCCGGGAAGCATTATGCCTCGGGTATCAAAGGCCAGACCCGAAGTGGCGGTGCCGGGATTGAAGGCCGCATTCTCCACATCGCCGAGAAACTGCAGCTCCAGAACCGACTCATTGTTGTTCTCATGGGCTACATCGAAGTTATGGCTGTATTCCACCAGTGAATAATTGCCATAGGTGCCTTTGATGATTTCGTCGAACTCAGCCGCTGCCTCATCGTAATATGTCTTCGTGGCGGAACCGTAATGCGACTCGATGCCGCTGCGGAACAGGAATGCCTTGCCTCTGAGGGCCGCGGCGGCACCTGAAGTCACGCGTCCGAGATTCTCACCGGTCCAATAGCCTTTCTCCGGAAGGTTTTCCTTGGCATGCTGAAGATCCTCTGCTATGTAGTCCCAGACCTGATCGGGAGTCTCTATATCGCGGACGTAGTCTTCCATGCCCTGCGGAGCGCGGCGGATTGGCGCCACATTGCGGTAATTGGTCAGAAGATAGAAGTGCGAGAATGCCCGCCAGAAGTATGCCTCGCCGAGATACGCGCGTTTCTGCTTCTGGTCCAGGAACTCTACTCCGTCGATGTTCTCAATCACGTAGGTTGCCTGTGAGGCAGTGGAGTACAGCAGTCCGAATGGCTGCATGATGGTGTAATAGCTTGAGTTGAGCGATGAGCCATACATGCCGGGGCGACCGTAGTCGGAATTCGACGAAGCCTCGTCGGAGCGGATTATCATTGTCTTCGAAGCCGACGCGCCAAAGCTGCGCTGTGTCTGTATATAGCCGTAACAGGTCATGACGGCCTCGTTCACTGCCGTCGGGGTGGTGAAATACTGCCCCATGCTTGGCTGTTGCGGGTTCACTGCAAGATCATCGAACACGTCGTTGCACGCAGTCAGTCCGAACGCCATGGCAGACACGGCCATTATTTTAAAAACCGATTTCATGGTGTCAAGGATTAAAATGTAACATTAAAGCCCAGTGTGTATGTGCGGGCATTGGGATATGAATTCATGTCGAGACCGCGCGCAAAAAGTGTGTTGGAGCTGACCTCGGGGTCAAAACCGGAGTACTTCGTGCATGTGAACACGTTCTGGACCGAGAAATAGAACCTCAGACGGCTCATGTAGGCCTTGCGCGAGAGTCTTTCCGGCAATGTATAGCCTAACTGAATGTTTTTCAGACGGAAATATGAGCCATCCTCGATATAGAACTCGCTCGGCAGCGAGTTTCCGCCATCTGCATTGGTGACCTTGGCCACCGGCACATATGTGTCGGGGTTTTCCGGAGTCCACGAGTTCAGGACATCCACCACCATGTTGTTGGCGTAGTTGAAGTAGTACTCATACTTGCGGGCGTTGAAAATCTTGTTGCCGGCGACTCCGTTGAAAAACAGCGACAGGTCGAAATCCTTGTAGGCCATGTCCACGTTGAGTCCATAGCTGAGCTTGGGTATCGAGTTGCCGAGTATCACCTTGTCATCGGCTGTGATAAGTCCGTCGCCGGTCTCGTCGTGGAACAGGAAGTTGCCGTCGGCATCGAAGCCGTCGATCTTATAGCCGTAGAACGAGCCGATCGGGTCGCCGGGACGGGTGATTGTGGCGGCATCGGAGAATTTTGAAGAGAATGCGCCGGAAGTGATCGGCTGCACATTGTCGCCAAGAGCAAGAACCTTGTTCTGGAGAGTCGACAGATTGGCCGACACACCGACACGGAAGTCACGTGTGAAGGCGCGGTGCCAGTTGGCCATGAACTCCCAGCCTCGGTTCTCTACCGATGCTGTGTTGACATAGGGGGTCTCGTTCGAGGAGTTGATTTCAAATATCTGGCCTGACGACAGGTTGAGGTCAATCGTGGCGAGGAGGTCGACATTCTTCTTGTAGAAGTAATTGACGTGGAATGTCAGCTCGTTGTTGAACAGACCGAATTCAAGGCCGACATCGGTGGTCTTCGAAGTCTCCCACTTGAGGTTGGTGGTCTTGAGATAGGCCGCGCGTCCGTCGGTGAAGCGCACACCTCCGACGGTATAGACAATAGGGCCGAATGCGATATTGTCGAAGTTGTACGGCGACAGGAAGTTGGCGCCCAGCTCGCCGTAGGAGGCAGTGAGTTTGAGCAGACTCACGGCAGTGCCCTGAAGGAATTTCTCGTTATGGATATTCCAGCCGGCGGATACAGCCGGGAAGTAGCCGGTGCGGTAATCCTTGTGGAACTTCGACGACTCGTCGCGGCGCACACTTGCCGAAAGAAGATATTTGCCGTCATAGTCGTAGTTGACACGTGCGAAGAACGACAGCAGAGCCGCGTTTTTCTCATTGGATGAAATCTTGCCGTCGACACTGGTCACGCCTACGATGTTAGGAGCGCCCACATCGTCGATTGTGCTGTAGCTCATGCCGCGATAGAATTCGCGCATCCAGCTGTGGCCCAGAGTGGCGGAGATACTGTGGCTGCCGAACTCACGGTCGAAGTTGAACACATTGTCCCAGGTATAGTTCGACGACTGTCCACGACTCTCGCTGAGCGAGTTTCGGTTGTTGCCGTAGTCGTTGTCGGGCGTTCCGTCGGCATTCCACATGGTGTAATACACCGGGGTGTGGGTATAGCCGTGCGATGCAGTGTAGTTTCCGCTGAACGAGGTGGTGAATTTCAGTCCCTTTATGATTTCCACACCTGCGCTGAAACCGCCCATGACATCGAAGTATGATGTATGCTGGTCGGTGGCGTAAAGACCTCCGAAGGGATTGTTGCGGCGGGCGTTTTCGGTTTCGATGTAATAGTCCGGACCCCATGATGCATAGCGTCCGAATTCATCGGTCACCGGAAGCGTGGGCATGCCGATGTTGAACGTGGATGTGGGGGTGCGTTTGCGCCAGACAATCTGCGCGTTCTCGCTCACAAAGAAGCGTCCGAACTTCCAGCTGGAATTTGTGCGGGCGTTGTACTTCTCATAGTCGGACTTGCGCGTAAGGCCCTCCTGGTTGAGATAGCCGAGTGAGAAAGCGTACGAACCGTGTTCATTGCCGCCGGATATGGCTATGTCGGCCGTGTAGACCGGAGCGTTGTGAGTCCATTCGTCCACCCAATCGGTATCGACAGTCGGGTCGGTGGGATTTACGTTCTCGGGCGCACGGGCAAGACCGCTGTTGTCGCTTACCATATTGGCGAATTCCCGCCACTGTGCCGCATTGAGAAACTTCGGCGTATGCGCCAGAGTCTGAACGCTGTATGCGAAATTGGCATCGACCTTCACGGCACCTTTCTGGCCGTTCTTGGTTGTGATGAGCACCACGCCGTTGGCGGCACGGGAACCGTAGATTGCAGCCGCGGCTCCGTCCTTGAGCACCTGTATTGTCTCTATGTCGGCGGGATTGAGGGTGGTAAGACCATTGTTGGAGAACACACCGTCGATAACATAGAGCGGATCGGTGGCGGTAAGCGATGCGGCTCCGCGCACTACTATATTCACATCGGCTCCTGCGATACCGCCCTGCTGCACGACATCCACACCGGCCGCGCGGCCCTGCAGAGCGGAGGCAACATTCGATGAGGTCTGCTTCACTACATCCTTCGACGATATTGTGGCTACCGACGACGACATCTTGGAACGGTTCTGCGTACCGTAGCCGATTACGACCACTTCATCGAGCTGAGATACATTTTCTCCGAGAACCACGTCTATGACACTGCGGCCGTCTACCGCAATTTCCTGCGGGTCGTAGCCTACATAGCTGAATATCAGAGTCGATTTACTGTCTACACTGATTGAATAGTGTCCGTCGAGATCAGTTACCGATCCATGGCCCGGCGCGGTTTCATCCGAAACCGACGCACCGATCAATGGTTCACCGTCACTGTCAGTCACCGTTCCGGTGACTGTAATCTTCTGCGCCGAGGCCGCGAAAGCCATCAGACAGCACAAAAGAAAGGTGAATAGTTTTTTTGTCATGGTTGATTGGTTTATGGTTGATTGGTTTAAGGTATTATGAAATTATTTCCTCGCAAAGCGTGCAGCATTTTATCATCATGCGCGGAATATGGAACGGACCTTTGAAAAGGTTGCCCTTCGCCGGCTGTGCCACAGTTCCGTCTCTGTGCAGATAGCCGAACCACTCGCCGTAGTCCCAGTCGGGAAGATGGCTGTAAGTCCATTCATGTATCTGCTGATGCATTTCAAGGTATTTGTGGTCGTGCGTGGCCTCATAGGCATAGAGTGTCGCTATGATTGCCTCGGTCTGCGGCCACCAGAACTTCATGTCCTGCGCGTAGTCCTGACATGGAAGGTTGCGGCAGTCACGGAAATTAATGATACCGCCGTACTCCTTGTCCCAGCCCCACTCCCACGACCAGTCGAGTATCGTGGTGGCCATATCCACAAGCTCCTTGTCCCAGTCCCGGTGCTTGGCCTCCTCGAGCAGAAACCAGGCAGTCTCTATGCAATGCCCCGGATTGATGGTGCGGCCGCAACAGGTGTCTATCAGGTCGCCCTCGGGAGTCACTGTCTCAAGCAGAGCCTCAAACTCCGGATGTATGAACAGCTTCAGTGTGCGGATCGACTCATCGATCTGCAGGTCAAGCTCCGGATCCTGAATAGCCTCCCTGATACGCGAGGCCGTGTTGATCAGAATCATTGTTATGGAATGGCCGATGGCTGGCTGCGATTCAAGATATTTCGGTTCAAGAATCCCCGGAGTATTGATGAAGCGGCGGATATTTCTGAACAGGTCGAGTGCCTTACGGGCATACTCGGGATTGTTCGACGCTATAGAATACTCCGACATCGCGATTGCGGCAAAACACTCCGAAAACACATAGCGGCGTTTTCTCAATGGAGTGCCGTCGGCCTTTACCTCGAAATACATCCGGCCATCGGTATCGAAGCAATGGGCCTCGATGAAGTCGATACAGCTTCGCGATGCTTCCAGCCATTCGGGATTGTTCTCGATATTGTTATAGGCAAACGCGGCGATAAAGCCGAATCTACCCTGAAACCATACTGATTTTGTAGTGTCAATGACCGACCCGTCGCGGTCAAGGCAGGTGTAGACTCCGCCGTTGACCTTGTCGAGCCCGTTCCGCAACCAGAACGGCATGATATTGTTTATCAGGTCGTCGCGGTAGGTCTTGGCACATTTGTCGAGATATTGCTGTGTTGTCATTTTTCAGAATTTATTGCAACGTTCAAAGAAGCCGATAGCCTCCAGCTCGGCTTTCATGGCAGATTCCTCTTCGTCGGTCATGTTTCTGAACGGCACTCGGTTCGGGCCGAGGTCAAGTCCGATCAGCTTCATGATACGCTTTCCGCCCACGATGTTGCCCCGATAGTTGCAGATTACGTTTATTACTGCCTGCGAGAAGTTCTGCTTTTCGCGTGCGGTCTCTATATCACCCTTCTCCCAGGCTTCGATTATGCCGGTGAGTTCTCGGCCATTGTAATTGGTTGTGCCGCCGATGCCACCCTGTGCCCCACCCTGCGCGAGCGACGGAAGAATGGTCTCGTCCTGACCGTGGAGCATGTCGAATTTGCCGCCCTTATAAAGCCGGCACTGGTTGTACTCATAGAGCGATTCGAACGTGTATTTGATTCCCGCGAAATTGGGTATGCGGCCGTCGACCGCCTTCAGCAGCTCCACCATCGGCAGGAACGCACCGTTGAAAGCCGGTATGTGGTAGTAGTAGAAAGGCAATGAAGGAGCGGCCGAGGCGATTGCCTCGCAGTATTTCACCAGTTCTTCGATACGTCCGATTTTAGGAAACGGCGGAGCCATGGCGCCAATGCCCCACGCACCGATTTCTTCCGCATGACGGGCAAGCTCGGCGCTTTCACGCAGACAGCAGCTACCCACATGGACAATCACCTTGAAGTCTTCCGGCGCGGCCTTCACCCATGCTTCGGCCACCTTCTTGCGCTCATCGGGAGTAAGCATGTAGCCTTCGCCTGACGAACCGTTGATAAACACACCCTTAAGGCCATTTTTTGCGAGCATGGCCGCATAGGCGGGAACAGGCTCGAGATTGATGTCGCCGTTTGCCAGCATCGGCGTGAAAGGCGCATCGATAAGTCCTTTGATTTTTTCCATTGCTATATATTATTATATGTGTTGTCAGATTTTTACCTTTCCGATAAGTTTGCGTATCGGCCCGTCGCCGATGGCAGGAGCATGAGGGTCTTCGGGAAACACTATGCAGTATTCCCCCGGGTGCAGCTCTACGAAAAAGCGGGGCGTATCGTCGCTCAAGGCACAGTCGCCCGACTCTTCATATGCCTGCGTATAACTCTCGATTTCCCTCAGCGGTTTCCAGCCGATTATTTCCTTGCCGCCAAGCAGTATGTGCACGTCTATGTATTTGCGGTGCATTTCCAGCGGCTGGCTGTCTGCCGCCACTCCGGATATGCTCAGGTTCATGACGTAGACGTCGTCGCCGTCTACATCTACCCTGCCGGCCGGAAGTTTGTCGAAATCGCTGTTTTTAACAAAATCAAAAAGCAACTTAAACTTAGGATGAAGCTTCTCTGAAAGCTCCGTAGATTCAAGATTTCCTATTTCCATTTTCTTGTCGGTATTAAAGATGGCGCAAATTAACAAAATATTTTTTAAACACACAAATTTTTCAATCATCTTTTTATAAACTATGCGATAATTTCTTAAATACACCCTATCCAATCCAAGCCAACCACAGATATTATTTAAAATTAACATGAAATTCTTAAGCACAAACCAATCGCCAATCACAACAACGCTCAAAAACCACCCGTCAATTTTAATTACGCAATTAATATTTCAATATTTCCTAATTCAAAACATCAAAACACCGCACACTTTAGCAAATAAACCCAACATTCACGATGATTTATAAAAATATCTCATGACACACAGCCACATCAACTCACCATACCCCATACCTACCACCGCTCCTCAATCATATTTTTACAAACACAGCAAACATTTATGCAATTCCAATAATAACAGCACATTTTCAAACAGGCACATCATTAAACAAGAAATTGCATTAAAGAATGGCAAATTCTAAAATCACACGAACAAAAACGCAGGATTATAGAAAAATTTCACTAACTTTGCATAAATAAAAAAATCCGATTAACTATGACTCTTGCCTCCATACTGAATACAGAACGGGGATATAACAAGAAAAAAATTATAACCTCATTCTTCTACAACCTTAACTCGACAATTCCCGAACTTGCCAAGGAACTGAATCTGAGCATACCCACTGTCACCAAACTCGTAAACGAAATGGTGGAAGACGGCATACTCAACGACTATGGCAAAAGCGAATCAAAAACAGGCCGGAAGCCAAGCACCTACGGACTTAACCCACAGTCCGGCTATTTCCTTGGCATTGATGTGAAAAAGCGCCATATCAATATAGGTCTGTGCAACTTCAACGGTGAAATCGTCCGGCAGGACTTCGAAATCGCCTACACAGAGCAAAACTCATCTATCGAGGAACTGCATGAAATATGCCAGATTGCCCTCGACTTCATAAAAGGAACCGGAATTGAAAAATCGAAGATACTTAACGCGGGCGTGAACATAAGCGGGCGTGTCAACCCATCGACCGGATACAGCTATAGTACTTTTATTTTCTCCGAAACCCCGCTGACCGAAATCATTTCCGAGAAAATCGGCATTCCCGTATGTATCGAAAATGACACCAGAGCCATGACCTACGGCGAATGCATGAAAGGCTCCATAGTCAACGGCGAAAGAAACATACTCTACGTGAATCTCGGCTGGGGCCTGGGACTCGGCATTGTCATAAACGGCGAACTATACGAAGGGAAGTCGGGTTTCGCAGGGGAATTCGGACATATCAGCGCCTTCGACAATGAGATTCTCTGCCATTGCGGCAAGAAAGGCTGTCTTGAGACCGAAGTATCGGGCTGGGCATTGCATCGCGAAATTCTGTCGAATATCAAGGACGGTAAAGTATCCATATTGTCGCAGAAAGCGGCCAACAACGAGAACATCACTCTGCACGACATCATCGAGGCCACCAACAGCGAGGACTTTCTATGTATAGACCAGCTTGAAGTAATCGGTGAGAAACTCGGCAAGCAGCTTGCCAATATGATTAATATTTTCAATCCGGAACTTGTGGTCATCGGGGGCACTCTCTCCGAAGCCGGCGAATATCTTATCCAGCCTATCCGTCAGGCTGTAAAGAAATATTCGCTCAAACTGGTAAACAGCGACAGCAAGATAATCTGCTCCAAGCTCCACGAAAAAGCCGGAATCATCGGAGCCTGCATGACCGCCCGCCGCCAGATGTTCGAACAGCACTGAACGCATTCCGCAACATCCTTTAGAGCCGGTTCGATTGTCGAACCGGCTCTAATATCATTTTGCAAACAAAATCAGCACCAGAGGGGAAATTATCATATAGCGGATAAATTTTTAAATACATATTGCACATTATTAAAATAATCACTATCTTTGCGAAAAACATACCTGTCCACTTTAATACTAATCCTAATATGAGACAGACATTATTTATAAGCACAATACTATGTTCCTTCTGCGCTATGGCTCATCCGGAAACTGCCGACAGCATACCGGTTCAGGAACTTGATGAAATCACAGTTGAGGCCCGCAATCAGAATCTTGGCGCGGAAGTATCAACATACATCCCTACCACAAAACAACGAAACGCATCCCAGACTGCCTCTGACCTGCTGCGCCATATGGCTATACCCCAGATTATGATTTCAGCTGATGGCGCCATATGCGATCTGTCGGGCAAGAATGTGGATGTGTTTATAGACCACCTCCCTGCTTCTCAGGATGATATGAAAGCTATGCGCATGCAGGATGTAAAGAAGGTGGAATATTACGATTTTCCGTCCGACCCGCGTTTTCAAGGTAAAGCCCATGTGGTGAACTTCGTGATGCAGAAATATGAATACGGCGGATATATAAAGGCATACGGCTGGGAAAACACCGGCAACGCCGGTCAGGCAAGTCTCTACAGCAAGCTACAGTACAAACGCATGACATTCGATCTGGCCACAGGCTATTTCTATCTGAATCAAAGGCATAGCGGCGCAGACAGTTATGAAGTCTTCCGCCTGCCACAGGCCGATGGCACCACTGAGGTATTCGAGCGCAATTCCATTCAATCCAACGGCAGACAGCGGCAGAACCTATACTGGCCCACATTCAAAGCGCTATATTCTTCCGACAAAATCACCATCCAGAACACTTTGGGAGCAAGTTTCGACCACACTCCGGCAAACAGCAGCGCCGGTTATGTGGAATACATACCTGCTGTCTCAGGGCGCATCGACTATAACCAGAACTCATCCAGCCGGGTCAACTCCCTTTCCTACAACGGGTACTGGCATTTTATCCTGAACGACAAAAATTCCATTACATTTTCTCCAAGATATGCCTATTCTCACACCAATACAAACAGCCTGTACAGCGAGGCCGATGCAGCCGAGTTCTATAATGCCGCCCGAGACAACTCGCACCAGTTCAATGGCACCCTCACCTACTCACATACATTCGGAAAATGGGGCACTCTGAACACAATGCTGCAGTCGGCCATCACCTCCAACCGGACAAGCTATTCAGGCACAGCCACAACAAGCGACAACGCCCGCACCTGCCGCATCGGCCCCGGCGTGCGATATAGCCTCTCCAAAGAAAAATTTTACGGACTGGCAGGATTCGGCTACCAATGGGACCGGCAGGAATATATCGACTACAAGGATGACACGGCAGCTCCATGGATTGACCTCTCGCTCCAATATTCTCCCAACTACCTGCATTCGCTTCGTGGCGAATTTCACTACAGCACATGGACACCATCGTCAAATCTCCGTTCTTCCGCCGTAATTCAGAGCAATCCGCTCATGAGCTATACGGGCAATCCCGGACTCGTATCATTTGACAGTTATGATGCCGGAGTGAATTACACATATATTCCGAACAACAACTTCAATATCACCGCATACGCATCGACATGGATTGTGGACAACCGATATGTATACGACTACGTACCTGTCGGAAATGGCATTCTGCGGACCATAAAACAGCCTGGTGGTGGCTATTCACAATGGAGATATGGAGTCTACGCCTCATGGCGCCTGCTCGACCGGCGGCTTCAGCTTTCAGGCCAGCTGTGGTGCACCTCCGTCCATAACGGAGCGCCATATAATTTCGATAAAACACAACTGAGCTGCGTGCTTCAGGCAACATACTATCTCGACAACTGGAATTTCTCAGGCTTGTATTTCTCACCGCAAGGCTACCCCGACGGATGTATGGTAGGTACATGGATGTACCGGAAATCATCCTACAATCTGTCTGTTGCATGGTATAATTCATCGTGGAACCTGCAACTGCAGTTATCAAACTTCGCCAGATGGAACTGGAAAAGCGAGAAAGGTGTCATGCACAGTCCGTTCTACGACAAAACCGAACAGTTCTACTCTATCAACGACCATGCACTGGCACGGCTGTCGGTCACCTATACATTCGGTTTTGGCAAGAAAATCAGACAGGAGGATGAGGCGTCGCAGCAACACGGCGCAGGCTCCGGAATCCTGAAATAACGCGAGTTCGGGATAAGAAATGCTATAAAAAGTTGAATAGGCAGCTTGAA
>CAMWUD010000006.1 GCA_947177365.1 uncultured Porphyromonadaceae bacterium
CCTCCGACTCTTCGGTGTTGAAGTCAAAGGGCAACGCCGGATTACGGCGGTGGAATGTAGTCAGTTCACCGTCTTTATAGGTAAACTCAACGATATCACTGTCGGCGGCTTTAAGCACCCGGAGAACGGCGTCTTTGTTGTCACCAAGAAAACGGTCGATGGCAACCGAAGTCTTGCCACGATAACTGAACACAAGTTGCTCATTGAACCACCTATATATCTCCTTCGCCTTTTCCCTGTCCATCTGGCTTGCGCGTGATATAAACAGAGTCTTGCGCGACGTGTTGGACGCTACATCCATCGGGCGACGGATAACATTGGTAAACTCATATTTCTCTTTCTTGCCGCCGGATATACGCTCGTCACGCGAAAAAATCAGCGCACGTCTGCCCTTCGGGTAATAATACAGGCTTTCGGTTATTATTTCATCACGGGTGCAACTGAATGAATACTCATGTTCAATCCCGTCAATAATGAAACGTATATAGAACTCACTGGGAGCGTTTTTTTCTCCGAACTTGAACGGCTTGAAGCCGAAACTGTCACCCTCATTGTAGTTGTGGGAGTCGAGTATCATATCGACCGCCGCTTTTACAGCCTTTATTATGTTACTCTTGCCGGAAGCGTTTGCACCATAGATGGCAACCGTTTTCAGCAGTCTTTCATTCCCGACTGCAAATGTATTGTCGGCGAGGGCACGCGCCTCCTTTGTCTGGAGGTTGGCGGCCTGCAAATCCAGAGTTACCTTCTCGTTTATCGAGAAAAAGTTGGTGAGAGTTATTTCCAATATCATTTTAAACGTCGTATTTGGAGTTATTTTGCAAATATAGCACTTTAATTTGGATTATAGGCTGTTCGGTACAAGATTTTTAGGATTGCACTACGGCGTTTATTGCCAAACTCTGCGCCTGCGTGAGATTGACAGTCAACCAAAATCAGGAAAAGATATGTGGAGGCAGAGATGCCTCCACTCCGGGGTCAGCAGCTCTTCAGAAATGCCGTCATCATCGCTGCGCCGGACTCGGTCATGATGCTCTCCGGATGAAACTGCACACCATACACGGCATGACACCGATGCCTCAGAGCCATGATGTTGCCCTCCTCATCGCGGGCCGTCACAAGCAGAGACGCAGGAAAATCAGCTTCCGACACAACCCATGAATGGTACCGCCCTACCCTCGGTGACGACGGAGCCGCAAACGCCCTCATCAGCGGGTCGCTAATGTCTTCCACCCTAAGATTCGACACATGACCGTGCCGCGGACTTGGCAAGCTCCTCAGCGTACCGCCATAATGCATGGCTATCGCCTGACAGCCCAGACAAATGCCCAACAGCGGTTTATGCCCGACACAGCGCCGGATTATATCCATCAGGCCGGATGCCTCCTCCGGCAGGCCGGGACCGGGCGACAGTATCACCGCGTCACAGCTGTCCAGATGGCTGTCCGACACCTCGTCGCATCTGACCACCGTCCAGCTGAGCCGCAAGCCGCTTTCACTCCGGCATTGCCGCAACAGTCCTGCGATATTATACACAAACGAATCGTGATTATCTACTATAAGTATCCGTGTCATAATCAATTCAACGCCCAAGGCTGTGTTTTATTTCCCGGCATACACTGCGGCGCCCCGATTTTTTACTAACTTTGCGACATGGAACGACGACTTCATATTATTTCCGCCGATACTCTTCGCGAACGCATGAACGCACTCGGACGCCGCAGGCTGCCTTTTGTGTGGGGTATCGACTTCGATTGCCGGCACGGCTTTCTGACAGACTGCCCCGCAGACCCGCACAACGGCATCCGATGGCATGTGCGCGACTGCGGAAACTCGAACGACCAGCCAAAGAATACAGCCGCAAAACCACGGATGACTGTCGTCTCCACACCGTCCGCCGATGAATACTGCCGAATGTTCGGCATCGTCATGAACGGACTCCGGCGCGGCGACTCCTTTCTGACCAATCTCACAGCCGGATGTCAGGTTGACTGCGACTGCAGCCTTGAAGACATATTCCGGAATGCAAACGCCCCCTACCGCCTGCTGCTCGACGATGATTTCGTGTGCTTCTCGCCGGAGCCGTTCGTCCGGATTGCCGACGGCAACATATACACCTACCCGATGAAAGGCACAGCCGACGCCACTGTCGAAAATGCCGAATCGCTGCTGCTCGGCGACTACAAGGAACTCTGCGAGCACCACACTATCGTCGACCTGATGCGCAACGACCTCAATTCAGTGGCCAGTGATGTCGCAGTCCGTCGTTTCAGATATGTGGAGCGCATTGACACCGCCGACGGTGCCATACTTCAGACAAGTTCCGAAATCAGCGGACGTCTGCCCCGGGGGCGGGAATTCGACTTCGGCGACATAATCTTGCCGTTGCTGCCTGCCGGAAGCATCACCGGAGCGCCCAAGGAAGCCACTGTGCGCCTGATACACAAGGCTGAGACAATGCCACGGGGCTGGTATACCGGTGTGTTCGGATATTTCGACGGCCAAGTGATGGATACCGCAGTGATGATACGCTGCATACAGCGCGGCACCGACGGGCTGCTGTATTTCCACAGCGGCGGCGGCATCACGGTCAACAGTGTATGCGATGAGGAACGCGACGAGCTCATAGCTAAAGTATACCTTACCCGATGAACCGTCAGCAAAAGCTCTTCATAGAGACCCTGAGATGGAGTGGTCGACGCTATCATCTCACCGCTTTCCATCGGGAACGCATGCTGCGCACATCGCCGGAGCTGCGGCTTCCGCCCGGCGACATGGAATGCTGGCTTCCGCCGGTGCCCGACGACTTGCAGGACCTTACTGTAAAATGCCGGATTACCTACGACACTGAAATCCGCACAATAGAATTCGAACCGTACAGTCCGCGCTGCGTCAGGTCGCTGCAGATGGTCTGCGACGACAGCATCGACTATCACCTGAAATATGCCGACCGCAGCTGCCTCGACTCGCTCCGCAGCAGACGAGGGCAAGCCGACGAAATCATCATAGTGAAAAACGGACTTGTCACCGACACATCATACTCCAGTCTTCTGTTCAAGGCCGGCGACAGGCTTTACACTCCCTCCACTCCGCTTCTCCGGGGTGTGATGGTGGCCAGCCTTCTGTCCGCCGGAGCGCTTGTCCGGGCAGACCTGACGCCCGACGACATACTGCCCGGCAACAGTCTCGGCATCACCCATGCCCTGCTTGTCAACGCCATGATGCCCCCCGGGACTATATCTCCGGTCGACATCCGGAATATTTATCCGCCGGCGTGTCAATAGCCTGCTCGGCACGCTTGTGTTCATAAAGCTGCCATGAGTTGACCAGATTGTGCCATATGCTGTAGAAGCCGCCCACGACAGCAGTCACCGGCGTGAAAAACGTATAGCCCATCCATATGGCAAGCACGGTGTTCTTCTGACCGAACGACTGGCCGGCGGTAACCGTGTCGTTGTAGCGGGCGCCTATCTTCCGGCCCAGCCAGAACTGCAGTCCGCAGCTCAGCAGCGACACCACCACCAGCCACAGCTGTGTCGACAGAGCCACCTCGCTGTGGACTATGCTGCGGGTGGTCACGGTCATGGCAAGAGCGAGCGCCACCGCCCAGAGATAAAACGACAGATCCTGATACCTTGCTATACGCTCTGTCAGCTTCGGAGCCGTCTTCTTGAGAATCACCGCTGCCAGCAACGGCAACAGCAGCAGAGGGAACACCTTGCCCAGAATCAGCGCGGCGGCTGTCCAGGGGGTCAGGTCAGGATTCGGATGTACAAAAGGCACCAGAGCGGGTATCAGCAGAGCCGTAGCCAGATTGATGAGTATCGTATAAGTGGTGATGTTGCTGACATTGCCGCCGAGCCGCCGCGTGATTACTGCCCCGGCAGTGGCCGTGGGGCATATCATGCACAGCATCGCGCCCTCAAGCACCACCCGCAGACCGCTGTGCGGCATCAGCATCAGCAGACAGCCGATTGCAGTGAACACTCCGCACTGTATCAGCAGCAGCCACAGGTGCCAGCGGCAGAACCGCAGGTTGCGCAGGTCGGTCTTGCAGTAGGTCAGAAAGAGCATCGAGAATATCAGCACCGGCTGTATCACCGATATGGTTTGTGCGGCCGCGGCCTTCGTCGGTTCAAGAAAAGGGATGTTCACATACACGAAGTAAGCCGCTATGCCGACGGCTATGGCGATAATCAGCGCCCAGTCTTTCAGAAATCCTATAAGTCTCATGTCTGTCGCGGAAAATGCGTCATCGCTGTTCCACTTCCGATATGTCGATGATATTGTGCAGTATGGCGAATATGGTAAGTCCGGCCGCCGAATGTATCTGCAGCTTCGATATTATGTTCTTGCGGTGTGTGGCCACCGTATGTACCGACAGACAGAGCTTGTCGGCGATCTCCTTGTTGGAGGCTCCGAGCGCGATATGCTTCAGGATCTCTTTTTCGCGCTCTCCGAGCAGTTCGATGGGCTGCTCCTGCCGGGGCGCGGACGCCGAGGCCTGCCGCAGCGAATCGTCCAGCTCTACAGCGGCGGGCAGCAGCAGATGGTTCTCAATCTCGAAATGTGTCATCAGGTCGCGTTCCAGATTGATGATGTCGAACAGCACCGCTCCGAGCAAAGCGCTGTGTCCGGTCGGATAGTGATAGATGAATATATCCTTGAGGTCCTGGAGTTTCTCTGTCACCGGCGAATGGTCGGTGCTGAAACTGCGCACATCGAACTCTCGGTCCACACGCCCATCGAGCATGCCCATGATATACGGGAAAAGCGAATCGTTCTCTTCGTCGAGATGGTCGCGCAATTCGGCCACATAGTCATCGAACATCTTCACGATCAGCATCGACACATCGTTGCTGTCGGCGGTGTTTATCGATGAGATCACCTTGTGGCGCAGACTCGGCAGGGCTGTCTCGAGATAATACGTATGCGTGGCTTTCAGATAGCTTATCAGCGAAGGCATGGCAGCCGGGTAACTCTCGTGCTCGCGACCGCTCAGCAGATTGGCCACGGCAAGAAAAGTGGCCGTATCCACACCGTTCTGTTCGCATGTGTCTTTCACCGAGGCATCGCCGAAGCCGAAGCGGATGCCGAAACGGCTGATGGCGAACAGCAGCAGATTATTGTCGCGCAGAAGGTCGCGCATGGAGTCGGTCGGACGATAGGAACTGTGACGGTCAATCATAATCGCGTGGTTATTGGACTGCAAATTTACGCATTTAAGCCGACACCTGCAATAGCCGGACAATGCCTGCACACCGTATTCGGGCAGTTTGGAGTCTGTGTGCTTGTTTGTTTCATCCAAATTAATTAACTTTGCGTTCTGACTATTCATTTCAAGCATTTCTGAAACATGAACCCATTAAAACTACTCAGCTGTGGCCTCGCCCTGTCGCTATGTATCGGTGCTTCGGCCGTTCCCGCCAAGCGCGGTGTGCGGACATTCACCCAGGCCGACGGCTCCACCATCTCTCTCCGGCTTGTCGGCGATGAATTCTCACATACTTATATAACCGACGACGGCCTGTCGGTAACCCGCATGCCCGACGGGAACTTCTACTATGCAGGGGCCGCCGGAATTTCTGACGTCGTGGCCCACAACGCCGCCGACCGCCTCTACGCCGAAAAGGAATTCCTCAAGGCCGGAGCTGCATCGTTCAACCCGGAAGCCGTTCTGAAACAGAGAAGCCGGGTACGCGCCAAAGCCGCCCGCACTCAGGCTGCGGACGACCGTCAGGTGCCCTGTGTGGGCTCGCCCAGAGTTCCCGTCATACTCGTCGAGTACAACGACTACCGCTTCAAGGACTCTGACCCGCTGGCCACTTTCAACGAATTCTTCCGCAACGGCCAGAAAAGCGCCCACCAATACTTTGTCGACCAGTCGAACGGCAAGTTCACCCCCGAATTCGATGTGTACGGCCCGTTCACCCTTCCCGGCAACCGCGCCGTATATGGTGGTAACAACAAATATCTGGGCATCACCGACGTCGGCCTCGGCAGAATGGTGGCGGAAGGCTGCCTCGGCCTCGACAGCCAGATTGACTTCAGCCTCTACGACAACAACGGCGACGGCGAGTGCGATGTGGTGATTGTGCTTTATGCCGGCGACGGCGAGGCATCGTCCTACGATCCCGACTGCGACAACGCCATATGGCCCTGCCAGTGGACCCTTGAAGAGTCGGACTATAAAAAAACGCTTACTCTCGACGGCACAGAGGTCAACAAGTTCGCTGTATTCAACGAGCTCAACGGCACCGACCTCTCGCGCATCGACGGTATCGGCACTTTCTGCCATGAGTTCTCTCACTGCATCGACCTGCCCGACTTCTACGACACTGTATACGGCCCTCACTTCGGCATGGCCGACTGGTCGCTCATGGACAATGGCTGCTACAACGACGACGGCTACACTCCCATCGGCTACTCTGCATACGAAAAAGCTTTCATGGGCTGGATCGAACTCGAGGAAGGTCAGGAAGACACCTACTATACCCTGCCGGTGCTGAACCAGAAAAACGCGGCCACCGACAAGGCTGTCCGCCTCACCAATGCCGCCGACCCCGACGAGTACTACGTAATCGAGAACCGCGCGCGCCAGGGCTGGGACAAGTATATGCCTGCCGAAGGTCTGCTGATCTATCACGTCACCTACGATGCCGACGTATGGAACGAAAACACTGTCAACGACACCGACCTGCAGCGCATGACGCCGATTCCCGCCGACGGACAGCTGAAACTCGACAGCTTCTCGTCGTATGGCCAAGTATATTATGAGCCCAACGCTGACGACATGCTCGGCGACCTCTGGCCCTATAACGGCGCCGACCAGCTCACCAACGACTCAAAACCGGCCGCACTCGTCAACACCGGCGGCTATATGAACAAGCCCGTGACCGAAATGACCCGCAACGCCGACGGCACCATATCCTTCTGGGTCATGAAGGCTCCCCTGCCCTCCGTGGCCGCTCCCACCGACGTGACCCACAAAATAGAATCTACCTCGGCAGTGACTATCAGCTGGACTCCGGGCAACGACTCCGAAGACGTGACCTATACTGTTGAAATCAAGCAGCACAAGGACTTAGTACAGGTCAGCAGCACTGTATTCGACTCCAAGAAGCACGGCTGGACAACCGCCGGATATACCAACCTCGAAGCCAACGGACTGCGTCTCGGCTCGGCCAGCAGCACCGGCTCGGCCACATCGCCCGTCTTTACCACCGGCGACGACGGTGATGTCACCGTAATGTTCAACGCCATGTACTATTCCGGCGATGAAAGCGACCTGCGCATCTGCCTCGTCGACAACGACGGCAACACCCTCGACAGCAAGACCGTAGAACTCACCGCCCGCGATGCCGCCTATGCAGTTCTGCTTCAGGGCAAGCCCGAAAGCCAGGCAAAGGTAAGATTCGAGTCTATCGAAAAGAAAAAGCGCGCCTATCTCTCCAAAGCCGAAATATGGCTCGGCGATGCCACCGAATCCGGCAATCTGGCTCCGGCTCTCGACACCGACGCCACCCACCGCATCATCAGTGGTCTGACCGAAACCAGCTGCTACGTGGACGGTCTGCTTGAAAACGGCTTATTCGACTACCGCGTGAAAGCCGTGCCTGCCGACAGCGAGAATTTCAACGACAGCCGCTGGTCGGAAGTGGCTCAGTTCTCCCTCTCCGGCTCGAACTCTGTTTCGGAAATTATCTCCGCCGAGACTCCCGAATACTACAGTATCCAGGGTCTGAAACTCAGCGGACGCCCCACTCTTCCCGGCATATACATCGAACTTCGCGGCAGCAAGGCCCGCAAGATTACTGTTAGATAACACCGTCATCATACCAATGAAAGAGGCGCGGAATCCACATGGGTTCCGCGCCTCTTTCATTGGTATGAAAATTCTGTTTATCTGTTGTCTTCCATTCTCTGGCTGTTCACGTCGGCCTTTGAGGGACGCTGCCGGCGTTCGCCTTTTTTAGCTTTGTCGTGCTTCTTTGCCATATGCTGTACGTGACCGGCCTTGACTTCACGCATGCCCTGACCGTTGACATAGAAGTCTTCGAGGAACACCACATAGTTCTCAGGACCGATAATCGACTTGAGTTCGCTCAGATACTGACGCTGAGCCTCCTGACGGCCGGCACGGGCGGCTGAGTCGCCCCGCTGCTTGTCGGCCCTGCGGGCCTGAGCCTGAGCCTTGACAGCCTCGCGGCGTTTCTGGTTGAGCTGCTCCACCTTCGCCTTCTGGTCGGCACTGAGGTTCATCTTGTCAAACGCCGATATTCTCGCGGGGCGGGTCTCGCTTACAGAATATACATTCTGACTTCTGGCACATTTTTTCCCTGTGCATTCAGTCTTGGTCTTCTCGCATTTGTCGCTTATGGAAGTTGTCTGTGCGTTGGTGTTGAAAGCCATTACTGACATTGCCGCTATGGCTAAAGCAAAAAATTTCTTGTTCATGATTTCTGTTTTTGAATCGTTTTACTATTTCTCTTGGTTCTTCGCTTTTTTGACAGTAATAACGCTCTGACGTTTAATACAACAACCACATTTAACTACCTTTTAACATGTTTACCGCCAATTTCAAAACAAAGCTAAAATATGTGCGCTGCACGAAATCACCCCGGAGCGTAGGCACCCCTATGATTAATGTGCACATAGGCTTTATAGCTTGTCTATAGTACTATTTTAGTGCTGATACCACCGGAGGTCACAATATACAAACCCGGGGATAATGACACTGACACATCCCGAACGGCACCACTGAACACCACACGTCCGTCAGCAGCAAACACACCTACTGTTTCGCCGGCATAATCTTCAAATACAATTTTTCCATCTGATACATACATCCTGCCCCGAGAAGTCTGCGCCACTCCATCGACCGAAGCCGGAACATACCCCTCTATCATCTGAAACTGACGCCACGAAGCATCTGCACGGTATTCAGCCACAGAGCCATCCGGAACACAAAGCACGCATTTCGCCTTGTCAACACCAATAGCCGTTGGAACGTCTGCAATAAACACATTCTCATACCTGTCCCATGGCGAATAGTCCAGAGAATAAACCTGAGGCGGTACTATATTCGGATTATATATTCGCTTTAACGAAGGACATCCGGTAAAATTCGATCCGTTGCACCAGAAGTCAAGCGACTTTGCCGGCGCCTTAGGCAGATGAAGTTCCTCCAAGCTCTCCATTCCGGTAAAACAGCCTTCACTGAAAACATCCATTGTTTCAGGGAAAACAATTTCGGCAACCTGAGTGCAGTCCACAAAACTAAACGTGTTGATTCCCACTTCCGGTGCCAACTGTGAAAGGTCTATGCGCTTAAGAAATGGCATATCTTTGAAGCTTAACGAAATAGTCTTGACTGATGCCGGAAGTAGCACTTCCTCTAAGGCACAGCTGCCAAAGGATGCGCCTATGGATTCGAGAGTTTCCGGCAGTTTTATAGATTTCAGCATAGGAAGATTTGCGAAGGAACCCCAGATCTCCTTAAGGGAATTGCCCAATACCACTTCTTCAAGGTCCGGATTGCCGTCAAAGCATTCACGTGATATACTAATCAGTCCGTCGGGCAACACCACCCGGCGCAAACTGTTCATGCCGCAAAACATTCCCTTGCCAATTCTGACAACCGAATAGTCCGCTCCGGCAGCTTTGTCTGTCACCCGACCTGGTACAGTGATTGTTCCATCGCCACGTGAAAGCATGTCCTCATAAGCATCCCTAAGGTCTGTCACTGACACCTGCCCTGCTTCATCAAGGATGGTATACCCAATACCGCCATCCTTAAAATCAAACAACGGCTTCTCTGCTACCGCTGCCATAGCCGCCCACACAACTGTAATCAGCATAATTACTTGTTTCATAATCTTAGCGATTTATCATTATATTCCAATATTTTAATTGTACTCCATTCTCATATAATCCGACTAGATACTGTCCTTCCGTCAAGCTCTGTGTATCAATTATAAAATTCTCATCCTCTGGAAGCCATTCATAAGCCTTCCGACTTCCGTCGATGACATTCGTCAGAATAACCTCAACCTTATTAACAGTCACATCAGCATCGCGACTAATCTGTATATTTGTATCTGATTGGCCGTATTTGTAAGCTTTTGCCAGCACAGGCGGAGGACTCATAATAACAAAATATAGTTCCTGCGGTATTTTGTTAGGTCCATACAGATAAAATCTATCAGTTGCCGATATACTGTCTGCAAACTCAATTCTCCGTCCATAGTACTTACGTGATGCAACATAAGATTTTGCAGAACTATACGCTAAGCATGTATTATCATCTCCTGTGTACACGACAATATCCACAAACAGTTTTTGCGTAATAGGATTGACCATACTACTCGTAATTCTGATGTCATTGTCATTATATACACTTGGACTTTTACTATGCATATACATGCTTGGATCTCCCAAAATATGTATTCTATCCTTACATAACTTTGTATATGGCAAAAATACATTTCCACTATATAGTTCTTCCATACGCTCAATTCCATTTTCCAGCATCTTGCCTAATGTAAACCGAGGAAGTGGCTCTTCATCTGGTATCTGGGGATTGAAAGCTATATTTATCGAGGGATAAAATCCTGGTGACGGCCATATGGTATTAAACATCGCATGAACCATTGGAGACTGATTTGGCGAATATGATTTTTCTGTATTTGAAAACACAGCAACACAGCCTCCTCCTTCCTTAGTCAACAATGAACTTGCCAAACAAGAGGTTGAGAAGTTTCCACTACTGCATCCAAGGATAAATGCAACTGGCAGCATATCCCTATTGTTTAGTTTTTCCACATCTGGTATATGGAACTGAGGCGATAATAGGCCACTTTCCACTCCATGACCACTAAATAGGATATAGTTACATCCACTATTAATTGCTGCTATAACATCCTGTTTACTGCCATTCCATGAGAATTTTGGCTTCATCAATTCTTCTGGAATTCTCTCGTTATTTCCGTGTATACCACTGCTCCATCTCATTGGATTCGCACTTGCCGATGCTTTATAGACTCTCTTAATATCAAAACCTTTTGGTTTGAGGTAATCCCTTATCAACTCGCTGTCCTTTGTAAAACGCATATCTTCTGTTGAGTCATTTGGTAGTTCAACATTAAAAGAAGAACTATGGACTGCGGTACTATAAAAATTACTGTTTTCTATAGGAGTATTTTCGTATTTTATTATTTTATCTATTACTACATTAGCTTCTGCCAGATTTGAAACAGGAAGTCTGCCTATATATGCGTCTGGATCGAAATCCAACATATTATCAAGACAAGAATAGTGCACATCACTAACATATGATGTATTGTCAACTTGCGAATATAAGCTGTAACTTGGAACATCAGAGATATTTCCAACAATAAGAATATAATTTGTATCTAATTTGCCATAGCCTCCATAATAGTAACTATAGATTGTATGAAGTTGATTCCAAATGTCATGATTTGTTTTACCATCGGCATACACTGTATAGACTTTGTAACCTTGCCGCTTCTTAAATTCTTTAAGTTTCTCAACCGCCTCTTTATATTTTGAAACAGTTACTATGATATAATGTTCCAGCGTTACAGACGTTGATATACCAGTAAAATCCCTCAAACTTATCCATCCATTTGTTGTTGATTGCTTTTGTCTGCTTGTTTTTAAGCAATCGTCTAACGAGTCAGAGCAAAGCTGTTCTTTTACCCCCACATAATTAACTCTATACACAAAGTCATCATATATTCTAACAACCTCGTCTTTATCGTTATACACAATTGGACATATTGTTACATCTGCGAATTTCGCTCGTCTCTTTACGCCAATGCGATAATTCAGCAGTATCTCTTTTTCGCGATTCTTTTCGAAGTTCATCAATCGTGTCTTGCTCGCCATGTACGATGGTAAAACAATGGATGATAGCTTCTTTTTCTCATCTCTGTAGGAACATGACAGAAGCTCTATGTTCACAGAATCAACATACGACGGTATCTGTATGCGATCAGTATGCGCCGGAAGCGGGATATTACCTGCAAATATCTCATGTCCGAATCCTGAAACAGACAAGACAGTACCTCCACCGGATTCTTTAGACTCACGCACCAAGGTCATTGGAATATGATACTTTACAGTCACTCCGCAATCATCATGCTCCACATCTCGAACAATGGTGTCCGAAATAGCAGCATTTTGTACCACTGTGGATTTTTCTGGCACTAATCCACATATTATCTGAGGATGAAGACAGGAGACAAGTAAAACCAACGCTAAAAACTTCTTCATAAGCCTATGGATATTAGATTTGTTAGGAATTGCAAATATATGTAAACAACCAACAAATAGCAAATGTCCTGCTCGTATTTAACTTTCTTTAATACACAAACACCCCAAATACGCTTATTTTAGAACACAAAATGCCAATTCTATTTTTTTGCTTTATGGATATTGTTTTAGCTATTGCTTTATATTATCTTCTCTCGCATATTAAGAGTTTCGGGAGTGGAGGCATCCCTGCCTCCACAGACAGCACCGAAATTTTTCAACATAAAATCATAGACTTTTATCACAGCCCTCTGCGTAACTCTGCGCTTACTATAGAACAATTCGATTGTTCTCTTCTTTTTAAGGTATGGCAAAGCCATCGGGGTACTCTGCGTGGGATTTAAAATCCTTAAAAAAAGGGACAGCCGGAGCCGTCCCTTTTTCTCATTACAACACCGTGTGCTGCGTGTCAGCGCACAGCCGTTCTGCAGCATTGGCTGCCGGACGACACAATGTAAATGCCCGGCTGCAGACTGAATGTCTCCACTGCAGACGCCTCTGCGACAGCAGCTACTTTCACACCGGCGGCATTATACACACTCAGCGCCATGCCTGCGGCTCCGCGGACCTCCACGGTTCCGGCCAAAGCCCGTACAGTCAGACCCGCCTCCGACATCAGTCCGACGCCCGATTTAATCGGGGCTGTGAATCTCAGCTGAGCCGAATAGGCAGTCTCGCGGTCGTGTGTACAGAATGCACGCACCTTGCATATATAGTTTTCACCCGGTTCAAGAGCTGTCAGAAGCAGCGAAGTCTCTTCGGTATTCTCATAAGTCCACTCTGTAGCCGATGCGAGTCGCAGCGCCACTTCATACGACAAGGCGTCGTCGGCCGCATCCCAGCTCAGAAGTACATATCCGTCAGGAGCATAGCTTTCCATGTCGGCTACAAGATTCTCAGGCGCCTCCACTTCCGGCCAGTCGGCTGTCGTGAAGCTTACAACATCGCTCCACTCGCTGTAACCGCCTTCCTCGCCACCGAGCAGACCGCGCACCTTCACCTCATATTCCGTATTGGCTTCAAGACCCTGCAGCGTATAGCTCCGGGCAGCCTCCACTGTCACCACAGTCATATCCTCGCTGCCTTTCAGACCGTATTCAAGTTCATAATCGGTCTGCTGCGACACCCAGCTCACCACCGCACTGTCGTGGGTCACGCCACCGACAGTCACCTCGGGCACGGCGGGGAATTCGGCCTGGCCGATGCTGAAGCGGTCGATGTACATATTGCCGCCGAAGCCGGGATTGGTATAGGTCTTCCAATAGAGCTGCAGCAGCACGGTCTTGCCGCGCCAGTCGCTCAGGTCGCCGCTGATTTCCACATACGACAGAGTCTCTTCCTGCAGCGGATGATTGTCGGCGGTGAAACTTGTCAGAGGCGTCCATGTCTGGCCTCCGTCTTCAGAAAGGCGCAGCTGCAGCACATCGTCAGCTTCCCATTCGTTGTAGGGGCTGCTCTGGAAGCGGTTGGCGTTTGTCACTATGCAATAGCTGAATGTAGCCGTGAGATGACGGTCGTTGACATATACGGGAGCGGGGGTAAGCCAGGCCTCCTTGCCGTTGACGGCATCACCGCGTGTGAGATACACATGCTGCTGCATGATCTGGCTGCCCTGGCTCGGAGCCATGTCGCTCATGCTCACGTACGGGTCGTTGCGCACTATCAGTGTATTGTCCTCGCCGTCGCTTCCGCTCCAGCCTAAAGGCAGCGAATAGCGCGGGAAGTCATAGGAGTCGCCGTTGTAGGGATACTCTATCGTAGTGAAGCTGCCAGTCTCGACCGGAAGAGAAGTATAGGCACCGTCCGCATTGCGGGTATAGACACTTATGAAGTATTGGGTCGACGGAAGAAGACCTTCGATGACAATCTCGCCCGAAGTCTTTCCGGCAAAAGCCACTACGCCGCCGTTCTTCGGAGCCGGCATATACTCGCCGGTCCACAAGGGCGTATAGTCTTCCGGCACAGGGAGTACGTCGCCGGCAACGGCATTGGCAGGCAGCGGCCCCACAAGCCCGTGGTCGCCAAAGTTGTCGCGTTCACAGTAAGTGGAACATACCACCACTATGTCATCTCCGTCGGCGTTGCTCTCCACTGTCAGCGCTATGCTGTCGAGTCCTGTCTCGCCCAGTGTCACCGAGGCGGGAGGCGCGGGAAGAGTCGCAGTGACTGCTGTCAGCGGGTTTTCGGTGTTGTACACAGGTCCGTCGCTGCCGTAGCTGTTTACGGCATAGATGGTGAATACATAGTCGTCCGACCCGGGTGTCACCGGGATGCTGAACTCTGTATCCGGGCCATAATAAGCCACAGTGGCGTCGCCTAAAAGGTCGCCGGCCGCATATGCCGTGCCGTTGGCAGGCAGTTCGGCTTTTCCGTCGCCGGTGGTATATACGGCCAGATATGTATCGGCACCTTCCGCCGCGTCATAGGCCGCGTTTATACTGTTTGATGTATTGTCGAAGCGGAGTCCGCTCGGCTGGGATTCAGGCTTCACACAGGGGCCGGGTGCCGTGAAATTCAGAGTCATGCCATCGGGAGTGTCGCCTTCCAGGCGCAGCTGGCCGTTCGCATTTCTCAGAAGAGTCATCGAAGCGGGTTCGCCGTCGGCACTCACGCAGTAAGCGCCCTGCCGGACACCGCTGCGCAGCTGCAGTGTGCCGCCCGCCTCTGCTAAAGCCGACAGACTGTCCATGATTATGCTTCCATTGCCCTTGGCATCAAGCGACAGCTGCAGATTCACCGGCACGCCGGGATCCCAGAAATTGTAGCACAGCCCCATGTTCTCGAACTGCACCACCAGACGGGCATCGTCGCCGCTGCCTTCGGTCTTGTACGATATTTTTGTATTCTCCAGAGAGCTGACGCCCCGCAGGACACTGAAGCCGAAAATATTGTAGTCGCCGTCATATGTCATGAAGTAGCTCTTCATCGAGGTGTCGAACTCAATCTCGCCGTTGCCCAGATAGATGTAGCCCGACGCCGACACCAGAAAGTCGGTGCATGTCGTGCCGGCATATCCCATGGTGAAGCCGAGACTGAAGCCGGTGGTCGTGCCGCTTTCCGTGACAGCGCCCTGCGGCGTGAACACCATACTCTCGAATTTCTCCGCATCATCGCCGGCGCTTGCGGCGTCATATATCAGTGTGGCGTCGGTCAGCGGCACGTAAGTGCCCTGCTGCTCAGCCAAAGTATAGCCGTATACGGCCTGAGCCTGGGCGCCTGCATACGACAGCGCGCCTAATGCCATAGTCAGAATCAGTTTTTTCATAGTTCTAAAAGCTCTTATTGTTCAACAACAAATTTGATTGTGGCGCAGCCTTCGGCGGCAGCCATATAGAGACCCGGACGAAGCCGTACGGCAGCCGAGCCACCCTTGAACACGCCTTCGGCGGCTTTCACGCCGGTCGGAGTATAGACAACAGCCTTGCAGCCATCGGCCACGTCGGCATACAGAGTTCCCGCGCGGTAGCTGAGAGCGCCGCTTTCGGCGGTGACGTCAGCCAGACCGGTGCCGGGCTTGCCGAGACAGCCGTCGTCATAAAGCAGAGCCATCACATAGGTCGTTGACTTATCCTCCAGAGTGCCGCCGTCGTCCCAGTTGCACAGCCAGGCGTTTTCGCCATAAGGCTGCGACTTCAGCGAGGAAGCCTTGCGGGCGGGAGCCGACAGAGCTACACTTGCATCGGGCCATACCAGTTCGCCTTCGGAGTCGAAGCGTGCCGCAAAGCATTGCTGGTCGTAATATTCGCGGTAAATCTCATAGAAGCAGCAAGCGCCGTTATCATCGTCGGGCTGCAGCGATATATATCCGGTGCTGTAGAAGTCGGTCGGACACAGTTCCTTGGCGTCATCGCCCCAGAGCAGTTCGCCCTCAAGGCTGACTTTCTGCATCTTCACGCCCTGCATGCGCTGCGGATTGTCGGTACGGCGCCATACGGCGTAGAAGGCGCTGCCGTCGCCGGCCGGTACCACATCGACATTGAAACAGCGCCAGCCGTCGTAGCAGAGCTTGCAGTCGCCTTCATCGGATACTCCGGCAAAACCGAGCTTGCCGTCGGGAGTGACATAGCTGATATAGGCCGATTCCACCTGGGTGTTGGCGCGGTCGTCGCTCCAGGCCACAAGCACACCGCCGTTGCCCGACGGACGTACGTTCACCAGAGTGTGCATGGGTATCGAACCCCAGCCGCCGCGATAGATTCGCACATCCTTGCCCCAGACGCTTTCGCCCTCGAAATCGAGTTTGCGGGCGTAAAGCACCTGCGATGCCGTGGCGGCATAGACAAGTATGCAGGTGTTGTCGCCCGAGTTCACCAGATAGGGATACTGAGCATAGTCGCTTCCTGTACCGGTGGCGGCTCCTTCCCATAGGGTCTTGCCGTCGCGGCTCATGCGCTGCAGGCACACCGTCGGCACGTTGTTGTGAAATTCGCACCAGGCAAACACATAGCTGCCGTCCTCAAGTTCCACCATACGGATACATGTAGTCAGATCCGCCGGATTCATGGGGTCGCTCAGCGCCTTGCCCTCCTCACCCCAGAGCATCTCGCCCTCAGGGCTTACCTTATATACGGTTACGGATTTTTCGCTTCCGGGAGAGTTGCGGCAGTCGGGAACCGCCACCACCGCATTGCCTTCGCTGTCGGCAAGCAAGTAGTCTGTCACCACGGTATACGACCAGTTGGCATAATCGCTCAGCAGAATGCCTTCTTCCGGAAATGTGGGATTACCGTCGCTGTCGAAGCGCTGCAGTCTGAACTCATACACCACATGCGATGTGTCGAATTCGTCCTCGGCATCGGCCAGATTCGGATGATATATCATGGCCCATACCGAGCCGTCGGATGCGGCTTTCAGTTCTGTGGCGTAGCTTGTTGTGCCTGAAGGAAACAAAGCTGTGGGCTGTCCCGCGCTTGTACCCCACTCTGCCATGGCGCTGCCTGCCACAAGCAGGGCGGCGCCGAGAAGTAAAGTTCTATTCATAGTTTTTATTTGGAAATGATTTTCTTGCTGTATTCTGTCTTGCCGTCGCTGTAGCTGGTACGCAGCAGATAGATTCCCGGTCCGGGTGCGGCTACAGAGCGGCCACCGAGGTCGATGTATTCTTCTGCTATCACTGTACGTTCGGCCATAGCGTCTGCGACACCGGCTTCCGTGGCCGTACGGAAGAACTGCCGTACTCCGTAGCCGTTGATTTCTCTCAGCTGTGCCACAGACTTGCCATCCATGTCGTATAGCTTCATATAGCCTGACGGATGTCTTACACCGTCGCCCCAGCGGTCGAAAATCTCAAGTGCGTATATGGCGCCCGGTTCAAGCGACACGGACTCTGTATACTCGGCTGACTCGCCGTCGGGATACGGGCCGAATTCCTTCACCACTTCACCCTTGCTGTCGAGTATCCTCCAGCTGTTGTCGGCGGCGTCGACATCGGTCTTTATCTTCACGCTCATTTCTGCCGGATACTCGAATATTTCGTTGAACTGTCCGCTTATCGACGCAGTCTCCACGTCCTTGCCGTTGGCATTCATCATGCGCACTGTATATTTGTTCGCATCGTTGTCGATGGCTTCCGCCCAGGCGCCGTCGAGAGGCAGCCGTACAAGCGCGCTGCTGTGCGGCGCCACGGCTCCGGTCCATTCCACCGGGGTAAGCTTGCCGTTCAGCGTCACGTTGAATTCGGCCGAGTTCACTTCCACTCCGCCGTGGTTTTCTATATATACTTCCAGATAATCGAATGCATAGTTCTTGCTGATGACCAGATCGGGAGCGCTGAACGACACCACGAAGGGCTGCTCTAACTCTGCCGTCGCCGGACGGCACGCGCTCACCTTGTACACCGAGCCGCCTTCGCCCTCGCTCACAAAGCAAAGCAGCTCTATGTTCACCGGATCGACCGCTATGCCGTTGATGCTCTCGGGCAGGGCATAGTCGACACTACGGCTGAAATACTCGCCCGAGGCCTTCACATCGACAGCCTCTCCGAAAGCGCCTTCGGTCAGCGAGGCTCTGAGCATATGCCTGTGGGGATATTCCACACCGAGGCCGCCTCCGCTCTGCGGACCGGCTATCTCGCTCTGCAAGAGCCATACGCTCAGGCGGGGATCAGTCATATCTTCTGTAAGGAAGCCTTCGACATCCACATGCAGCATACGTCCGGCGGGGTCATAGCTGCAGGCCGACCAGAGATTCACCGGCGACATATCGCGTGTGGCCTCACGGCAGGCTGAGCCCCACGACGAACGGCCGGTCACAAATCCGCTGCCGAAGTCGCTGCGGCTTATCACTGCGCAGGGATACGAATTGATGCCGAACTGATCATGAACGGCCTCACCGGTCTCGGTTCTGAAATCCGGTTCGGTCGGATATGGCTGGGCATAATATCCGGCATGCACCGACACCACATACACATCGTCGGGATGCAGTGCGTTCAGGCGTGCGGCCACACGATGTCCGTCGGGACAGTTCGGACAGTGTATGCCTGTGAATTCCTCTATAAGGGCACTCCGGCGCGTGGGTTCGTCGGAAACATTCCAGGCCGGAGCCGTAAAAGCGATGGAAAGAAATGATACGAGTAAATATTGCTTCATAAGTCGGAGTATTGGTTCTGTCGCAAAGTTAAACCAAATGACATTTTGGCGCAAATTTACCCCGCTCAATTAACTACTGCAAGCTAAAATTTTCCGCAATATCACTACCGCACAGATTTTGACACTCTGTATATATGACACTTATGTGTTTTTATGCATAGCAAAAAACATTTCAACCGCAAAGAAATATGACATACTTATTGGATATATCACAGCTATTTTGTAACTTTGCATCAACACCAAATCCGACCATTGAACATGAATCTGAATATACTCCGCCTGATATCATCATATATATGCTTCGCCCTGCTTCTTGCCCTGGGCAGCTGCCGGCAGACGGAAGTCACCGAAAATGCCCGCGCCGTAAAAAATTGTATCCTTGACGAAATCCGCGGCGACACCGCTGCTTATGTGCGTGAGTTCAATGCCAGCCTCGACTCACTGCCGCTGGCCTCGGAAAGCGACTGCAACCGCCTGTATATGGCCGTCAACCACTTCACATTCGAAATGCACAACCGGGGTTCGGACACCCGCGCCATAGTGCTGCTCAAAAAAATACTCGACATCCTGCACAACGCCGAATCGCGCACCGTAACCGACACTCGGCAGATGCTCAACACCCACGTCAGACTCGGAGCCACCTTCACCGACATGGGCATGACCGCACTCGGCATGGACTACTACAGCGCCGGACTCAAATACTGCACCGACACCGCCTACACACGATATAAGGCTATGCTCTACAACAATCTGGGCATTATCTACGCACAGAGGGAACTCTACGACAAAGCCGAAGTATACTTCGACAGCGCCATGAAAATGAACCTCAGCCGCAAAGCCTATAACGAGACCTTCCTCAACGCAGCGAATCTGACCGAACTCTACGCCTGCCGCGGTGAGACTGAAAAAGCCCTGGAGGCTTCGCAGGAAAGCCTCGACTATGTCGATGGCAAAAAGTACCCGGAACAGCTGGCGCGGATGAGAATACAGCAGGGTTCGCTTTACGCCGCGCTCAGCCAATACGATGTGGCCATGATCCGCTACCGCAGCGGACTCGCCCAATACCTCAAGCTCAACGACTCCAAAGGTCTGGCTGACGCATATCTACATATCTGCAAACTGTTTATCGACAGCTCCCAGCCCGATTCGGCCATGTTCTACGCCGGAAAGGCATTCGACATCTGCCGAAGCCACGAACGCGACGACGATATGGTGGCCACCCTCAGAACTATGGCCGACATTCACAAAATCAAAGGCGAATACCGCCAGGCACTCGACATGATGACCGAAATGACCGCCTTGCGCGACTCGCTGCTGAAAGCGGAAAGCCGTCTCAGACTCGACAACCGAATCGACGGTCACAACGCCCTCGCCGACCCGCCCTCGGCTCCTCGGATTGGAAGAGGCTCGCCATGGCTGCCGGCCGCTCTGGTCGCTTCGACCGGCATTATCGTCCTGCTTCTGATTTTCTTTTTTAGATTCCGGCGCGAATATGATGAGAAAATCGCCGCCGCCCGACAGGAAACCAGCGCATGCAGGCAGGAACTCGAACTGCTCGGACGCGAGATGACCTCGCTTTCGCTGCAGCGGCTCAAACTCTCGGAAGGCCTTGAGAACGCTGCCGGATGCATCCGCACGGTGCTCACCGAACTTACTCCGCGCGAAAGCGAGAAACGGCAGATGCTGCGCGAACTCCTTGGCAGGGTCAGCAATATGGCCGCCTTCGACGCCGACGAGGAATTCCGCCTGCAGTTCGAACGAATCCACCCTGATTTCTACCGCACTCTCTCAGAAAAGTTTCCCGAACTGACCGCCCGCGACCTCCGTCTCTGCGCCTTCCTCCATTTAGGCATGACCACCAAGGAGATAGCCGTTCTGACCTACCGCGAGGTACGCAGCGTCGACTCCGCACGCAACCGCCTGCGCAAGAAACTCGGCATCGACATCAACGACGACATTTCCGACTTCCTGCGGCGCACCGTATCATGCGCCTGAACCGCTTTTATATGTAGGCGATGAAGATCACAGCTATCGCGCCCGGAGCGATGAAACGCAGGCAGAACGCCAGGCAGCACAGCAGCGCTCGCGGAGCCGGACTCAGCTCCATGTCGAACACACTGCGGCGAAGCACCCAGCCGACAAATATCGAAATCAGCATGCCGCCCAAGGGCATGATGATATTGCTCGCCACATAATCGAATAGCCCGAACACTGTCTTGCCGCAGATTGTGAAATCCGACAGCGGACCGAACGACAAGGCGCACAGTGTGCCAAGCACAAGGGCGATGGCAGTGTTCACAGCCACAGCCTTGCGGCGGCTGATACCCCACTGCTCGCTGAAATAGGCCACACTTATCTCGCTCATGGATATGGTCGAAGTCAGCGAGGCCAGCAACAGCAGCAGGAAGAAAACAGTCGACCATACCACTCCGCCCGGCATGCGGTGGAAAATGTCGGGCAGCACCTCGAACACCAGTTTCGGGCCGGCCGACGGCTCTGCTCCGAAAGTAAACACAGCCGGAAAGATTATCACCCCGGCTATCAGAGCCACAAGCGTATCGAGTCCGGCTGTGGTGGCCGCACTCTTCAGCAATGGCGTCGACGGACTGAAATAGCTCGCATATATCATCATGGTGCCGAGGCCGAGCGACAGCGAGAAGAAGGCCTGTCCGAGCGCTCCGAGCACCACCGACGAGTCGACCGTGCTGAAATCAGGCCGGAACAGGAACTTCAGTCCCTCGCCGGCGCCGGGCAGCAGCAGCGAATTGAGCGCAAGAGTAATCAGCAGCACGAACAGCAGAGGCATAAGCAGGTTCGACACCCGCTCTATGCCCTTGCGGACACCGCCAAGCACTATGGCGCAGTTCAGACCAAGTATCACCAAGGTCCACAGCACACAGCGCCAGCCGCCGGTAAAACTGTCGAAGGCCGCCTGACGTTCGGTCGACGCCACTTCCTCAAGTGTTCCGGCAAGCGACTGCATCAGATACTCTATTGTCCAGCCGGCCACAACCGAATAGAAAGCCAGAATCATAATAGAGCCGACAATGCCGGCCACTCCCATAAGCTGCCAGTAGCGTCCGCCTTTGGGTGCCAGAGTACGGAATGCGCCGAAAATATTCCGCCGCGATGCTCGCCCCATCACAAACTCCGCGCATATCACCGGTATTCCAATCACCGCTATACACAGTATATATATCATCAGGAAGGCTCCGCCGCCATGAGTGCCGGCCTCATACGGAAAACGCCAGATGTTTCCGAGGCCCACAGCCGAGCCTACAGTAGTGGCGATAACTCCAAGGCGGGTAGCGAAGTGAGGTCTGTTTTCTGTCATTTACTATTCAGTTGCTATATTTTCCTTGTCTTTGATTTTTCTGCAAAAATAGTGACTTTCAAACAAACTGCCTAAATTTTCAATGGCTTTATCCGTAGTTTGCGTTTTTTTATTTAAAAAATATTAGCGCCATTCGAATCACAGTGCCATTTTGCCACACAAAAAACTTCATCGTAAAGCACAAAAAAGCGCCGTAGAGCATTTATTTGGAAAATTATTAGGGAAAATTCTTGCAAGTCAAAAAATTATCCGTAACTTTGCGATGTCTCATAACACGAATATCATTAATCACAAAAACGCTATGGGTATGAAAAAACTCTACACTTTATCTCTCGCATTTGCGCTTGCCCTGACAGCAAGCGCCACACAGCACACCGCTGAAGTAAAAGCTCATCCGTCTTCCCTGACTCCTCTTATCAACAAGCTCGAAGCCGCCGGCATCACTGCTCCTGAAAAGGCTCCCGTAAAAGCTCTGGAAGCCGACGAGGATATCTGGACAAACGTAGGCACTGCCACTATGGTTGACGGATGGGTTTGTCCCGCCTTCGGCGACGACCAGTTTGAATATCCCTATGAAGTGGATCTGGAAAGAAGCGTCAGCAACCCCAACAAATACCGTGTGGTCAATCCCTATAAAGGAAAATGGTCTCTGGCATTTCTCAACTCCTCCGATCATGACGGCTACATACAGTTCGACCTCAGCGACCCCGACCACGTGACTTTCGACATCGTGGAAGCCGGTCTGTTCATCGCCAACATGGGAAGTACTTTCGAGGGATTCTACTGCTACAACGCCCTCTCCTATTTCTGTCACCACTACGAAATGTCGCCTGAGGAAGTAATAGCTCAGCTTGGCGACGAATGCCCCTACACCACATACAAGGACAATGTAGTTGAACTCAACTACGTCGTACTGACAGAGGATAATGGCAGCCAGAAGACTGTATACGATGCCTGCGTTGGTAATAACGATGACCCCTATGCCGGCATCAGATGGGATGATACCAATATGTGCGCGAAGATCATTCTTCCCGAAAAGCTCACCGACGGTGTGGACGCTGTGCTTCCCGCCACTGACAACGGCGTAGTACGCTATTTCAACCTTCAGGGTGTGGAACTCGCCAAGCCCGCCGCCGGCTCTGTAGTAATCCGTCTCCAGAACGGCAAGGCCGTGAAGACCATCATGAAATAAAACAGGAATTTTTATGCACTATTGCCATGGCCGCGCTCAAGTGATTGAGTGCGGTCATTGTATTTTTAAGCGTCCGGAACGTTCGCAACTGAGTGTAACTATTACCTACCCTGATTTCCGTAAGATGTTCATTATCAATGTAGGGACGCACCCCGGTGCGTCCGCAGCAACAAGATTTGGGACAGCGATTTAACATAGTTGAATAGTTACAACTGAGTCATTTGCAGTTAAAAAATGTTTTAGTTGTCTATAATGTCAAAAAAGTACTATTACACTTAAGCTCTTTTCACTACCTTTGCTAAAAATTCCAACTATCATGACACTCGCACCCATCACCTTTGCCCCCTATCTGAAAGAAGTGCTCTGGGGCGGCACAAAAATCTGCAAGTATAAAAACCTGCCTTCGACCTCCGACTGCATAGGCGAAAGCTGGGAAATCAGCGCCGTGCCCGGCCACGAATCTGTAGTCGACGCCGGCGAATACAAAGGACTCACCCTGCTGCAGCTTATCGAACGCTTCGGCGAAGAACTGCTCGGCAGCAAAGTTGTGAAAAAATACGGCTTGAACTTCCCCCTGCTGGTGAAAATCATCGACGCAAACCAGAACCTCTCCGTTCAGGTCCACCCCGATGACGAACTCGCTGAAAAACGCCACCATTCGCTCGGAAAAACCGAAATGTGGTATATCATACAGGCCGACAAAGGAGCCAAAATTTATGCAGGACTCAACACTGCCATGACGCCCGATGACTATGTCCGCCGCGTGGCCGACGGCACCTTCGCCGACACTCTGGCCGTTCACGACAGCTTCCCCGATGACGTGTTCTTCCTGCCCGCCGGACGTGTCCACGCTATCGGTGCCGGAAACCTCCTGGCCGAAATTCAGGAAAACAGCGACATCACATACCGCATATACGACTACGACCGACGCGACGCCGACGGCAACCCCCGCCAGCTCCACACCGAGCTTGCAAAAGACGCCATCGACTTCAAGCTCTACGACAATCTGAAATCCCATTCGCCGGCCGACACTCTGCCCTGCGCCGAAATCGTGCGCTGCGACCACTTCACAGTGCGCCGCTGCATCGTGAACAACGAGGACGAACTCATATTCAACCCCGACTCATTCTCCGTAGTGATGTGCCTCGAAGGTCTGGTACGCCTCATCTACCCCACCGGCGAAATGCTACTCCATGCCGGACACACCGTGCTGCTGCCCGCCGGTCTCACTTCGCTCCACTGCTTCGGAAAAGGCCGTCTGCTGACTGCTCAGTGCTGACCAGCTCCAGCAGTTCGCTGAACGATAGCGGCTGCTCCTCCCTGATAATGCCGACCCGGAAGGCCGCCATGCCAAGTACCTCCTCCGCAGTATGATGCTGCCGCAGATAAGACATTCCCATAGGGGCGTCGCGCTTACTGAGCCGACGCCCTTCTTCATTGCATACCAGCGGCACATGTACGAATCGCGGTGCCTCAAACCCCAACAGCCGGTAGAGATATATCTGCTGCGCGGCCGACAGCAGCAGGTCATCACCCCGCAGTACCTCCGTCACGCCCATCAAGGCGTCGTCGACCACCACTGCCAACTGATATGCCCATGCTCCATCGGCACGCCGGAGTATGAAATCGCCCACCTCGCGCGTCAGATTGAAGCTCTGAGGCCCTTTCACGCCGTCGACGAAGCAAATATCCTCGTCGGTCACACAGAGGCGCACAGCAGCCTTACGGCTGTCCGACTCCGTCTCCACGGCATTGCCGCCGAGACGCCGTGGCCGACAGTGGCCTCCGTATATCACGCGTCCGTCGCTCTGATGCGGCGCCTGTGTGGCCATTATCTCCGCGCGGGTACAACGGCAGGGATATGTGCGTCCGGTGGCAGTGAGACGCTCCAGAAACGCCTCGTAGATGTCGCTGCGGCGGCTCTGGCTGTACGGTCCGGCATCGCCTCTGTCATCGAGACCTCCTTCGTCCCATGCGAGGCCGAGCCAGTCGAGGTCGTCCTCTATCATTCGCGCGTGCTCATATCTGGAGCGTTGCGGGTCGAGGTCTTCGATGCGCAGCAGCCAGCTTCCGCCCTGACTGTATGCCGACAGGCGGCTCAGCAGCGCCGTATAGACATTGCCCAAGTGCATGCGGCCGCTGGGCGAGGGCGCGAACCTACCTTTCATCGGCATCCACTATCTGAGCTATCACACGCAGGGCGTATGCCTTCGGACTACCTTCGAACTGCTCCGCATCGACCCGTACGGCGGCGACGCCGCCGCAACGGCGCAGAAACACTTCCTCGGCATCGGTGCCATCGGGTACAAACAGGGCACCGGTGCGCTGGGCGGTCTTTTGTCCCCAGGCGGCATCGGCCGATGTGATAGCCACGCGGAATCCGGCGCCGGTTAGCAGCACCACCAGACTTTCGTGGCATGGCTGTGCGCCGCAAATCAGCACCGGGCGGGGACGCAGTTTCAGACGCAGTGTGCCGGGAGTATCTCCGCTATGAGTGAGTACGCGTCGCGTGGCGTTGCTTCCCCTGCGATAGTCTTCCATTTTTCGTTCAAGATAGTTGTCGGCCATAATTTCGCTTTTTCCGCAAAGTTAATCATTTTTTTAGAAACTCACGCAAAGGGTAACTATTCAACTATGTTAAATCGCTGGCAAACATCGTCTTGTAGGGACGCAC
>CAMWUD010000007.1 GCA_947177365.1 uncultured Porphyromonadaceae bacterium
CATTTTACAGATTTGATATAGGCTGGGGCAACGGCAATCTGTATATCACCGCACAGGCTGTCAATCCGACTGTAAGCAATTATAAGAGCAGTATCGCTATTATCGATACCCCTACATACAGTTCCTGGACACAAGACTACAATGACAGCAGCCACAGATTTTTTGCTCTTCATATATCATACAATTTCTCCTACGGCAAGAAGATACAGCAGGGCCAGCAGATCGGCGAGCTTAAGGGCGGAGGGTCAGGCATACTCAATTACTGATAGGTGCGGGCTATGGGGTTTCGGCTGATACGGCAACAGGAGACCATGCAATGCGGCGCCGCATGTCTGGCGATGGTCTGCAACGCTTTCGGCGCGGATGTGTCGCTACGTCGCGCCGACCGTCTTTGCGGTGCCTCAAAGCAAGGGGTGTCGATGCTGGCCATATCACGCTCAGCCCGGACTCTCGGCCTCGACAACGCCACTGTGCGCACAAGCATCGAGCGTCTGCCGGAAATGCCTTTGCCATGTATATTGCACTGGAACCAGAACCACTATGTGGTGCTGTACAAGGTGTCGGGCGGGAGGCGGCGCTTCCACATCGCCGATCCGGGCATGGGCAAGCGCCGCTGTACAGCCGATGAATTGCGCGAGTACTGGATAAGCAGCGGAGCCGACGGTCAGGAAAAAGGCATAGCCATGTTTTTCGACCCGACCGACGATTTCGGAACACTTCCTGCCGATGAAGACCGTGGCAGCGGACTGAATCTCGGAATAATACGCGATTTTGTGAAGCAGCACCGCAAGTACTTCGTGCAGATACTGGCAGGTCTGCTGCTCGGCAGCCTGATGCAGCTGGTGATGCCCTTCCTGACGCAGGCCATAGTTGATGTCGGCATCCGCGACTCATCGCTTAGGCTGATATGGCTTATACTGCTCGGCGAGCTGATGATTGTTGTCGGGCGTACGTCCACGGAATTTGTCCGGCGCTGGCTGCTGCTGCATCTGTCGATGCGCATCAACCTGACACTGCTGAACAACTTCTTCAGGAAGCTGATGCGTCTGCCCATGTCATTTTTCGACATCCGTCAGACCGGAGACATATTGCAGCGCATGGCCGACCAGGACCGGGTATGCAGTTTTCTGACCGGTCAGTTCTTAGGTGTGATCTTCACTGTAATAAGCCTGATTGTGTTCGGAGTGGCGCTGCTTATCTACAGCCGGGTGATATTTGCCGTGTTCGTGCTGATGAGTCTGGTGTATGCCGGCTGGGTGATGCTCTTTCTGCGTCGCCGCCGGATAATCGACTACGAGAACTTCTCGGTAAGGTCGCGCAGCCAGAACATGGCATTCAACGTTGTAAACTCCATGCAGGAAATCAAGCTGCAGAACTGTCAGGAGCGCCGCCGCAGCGAATGGGAAGACCTGCAGCTGGAGCAGTTCGAGGTGCAGATGAAGTCGCTCCGGCAGCAGCAGACCCAGGAAGGTGGCGCACTGTTCATCAACGAACTGCGCAACATACTGATAACCGTGCTGTCGGCCACGGCGGTAATCGACGGCGGCTTCTCGCTCGGCGCCATGCTGGCTGTGCAGTATATCATAGGACAGCTCAACTCGCCCATCGGCCAGCTGATAGGCTTTGTGTATTCGGTTCAGGATGTGAAAATATCGCTTGAACGAATCAACGAGATACACAGCTACGACGACGAGGATCTCGGTCGCGAGAATGCCGACCTTGAAATCGCTCATGCCGGAATCGAGTTCCGCAATGTATGTTTCAGATATGAGAAATATGCGCCGCAGTATACTCTGGACGATGTCACGTTCGACATACCCGAAGGCAAGGTGACGGCGATAGTAGGCGCTTCGGGCAGCGGAAAGACAACCATACTGAAACTGCTTCTGGGCTACTACAAGGCGGAAGAAGGGCAGATACTTGTGTCGGGCCGCAGTCTCGATGAGTACAATATGCAGAGCTGGCGAAGCAACTGCGGAGTGGTGATGCAGGATGGTGTGATATTCACCGACACCATAGCCCGCAATATCGCGGCCGTCGATGGCGATGTGGATGTCAAACGTCTGGAATATGCCGCCCGAATGGCCTGTATCCACGACACCGTCATGGCGATGCCGCTGAAGTACAACACCATGATAGGCCGCGACGGCATGGGGCTCAGTCAGGGTCAGAAGCAGCGCATACTCATAGCGCGGGCCATCTACCGCAATCCGAGATTCATATTTCTCGACGAGGCTACCAATGCCCTTGATGCGAGCAACGAGAAAAAGATTATCGCCAATCTTGACGAGTTTTTCAAAGGCCGTACGGTGGTGGTGATCGCCCACCGCCTGTCGACGGTCAGAAACGCCGACCGGATATTGGTGACCGACAAGGGCAGGATAGTGGAGAGCGGCACGCACGACACTCTTGTCGCTGCCCGAGGGGTGTATTATAATCTTGTGAGAAACCAGCTTGAATTAGGCTCATGAAAAAGGACACGGACGGGCGGATAGAACTTCTGCCGGAAAAGAAAAAGCGCAGTCTCGGCGGCATACCTGCCGGACTTTACCGAGGCGGCTGGGTGATGATAGCGGTGGCGCTGCTGTGCCTGCTTGCGGTATGGCTGCTGCTGCGCGGCCAAGGTATATCCGCGCCGTAGAGCAGGGCGGCGGGGTGGCGGGCCGCCGGAGGGCGCTGTGTTTGTTGTGTGAATAAAAAAAAATGATTAAATTTGCAGTATGAACACCCTGCCCACAGCATTGCCGCTTACGCCTGACGCCTGTCAGGACGCCGCATCCCGTAGCCTGACACTGGAAATATCAGCCGATACGATGGCTGTGCTTGTGTCGCCGGCCGATGCGGCTACGCCTCACATATACGCGGCGATAGTTCTTGACGCAGGGCATGCACGCCATGCAGCGGCTGTGGAGGAGGCTGTGTATTCTAATCCGATGCTGTTGTGCGATTTCCGTTCGGTGAAGGTGCTTCTGCGCGGCGGCAACACCTTGCCGGCGCCGCAAGGCTTCGGACCGTGGCCGACAGCCGCCACCGGCGAGGAGACACTCTGCGAGGGGCTTCCGGCACTTGGTATAGAGCTGACGGGCAGCCACGACAGCGAGCTGATGAAATTTCTGCGCCGCAGTTTCAACAACCCCACCATAGGCAGCCACATGGCGCAGCTCTGTTCGTTCTGCGGACGTCTGAGCCGCCGTGCCAACCGCTGCCGCGCCTATGTGCAGTATCTCGGGCCGAGCGTGGATGTGCTGCTGTTCGACAAAGGGCGCCTGCTGCTTGCGGCCACATACGCCGTGACCTCGCCGGACGATGCGCTCTACTATGTGTTGGCCGCCTGCGCGACAGCCGGTTTCAGCCGCAGCGACGACGAACTGATGCTTGTGGCACCCTCAGCCCGGCGAGAGGAGCTACAGCCGCTGCTTAGAAAATATGTCAACTATGTGATGCCTCTGATACTCCCTGCGGAGTTATGCCGCGAGGCGCCTCTGGAACTGGCGCTCGCCGTCAGGCCCAACTACAACGAAACAACCTGAACATATATGCGTATAATACGAGGAAAATACGGGCGTCGTCGCTTTGACGTGCCCTCCAACATAAGCGCCCGTCCGACTACCGACTTCGCCCGAGAGAATCTGTTCAATGTGCTTGAGAATCTGATTGATTTCGAGGGGCTGCAAGCGCTCGACCTCTTTGCAGGCACAGGAGCGATAACTTTCGAACTGCTTTCGCGCGACTGCGCCGAGGTGACGGCAGTGGAGAAGGCCGCCACGCAGTATAATTTCATCCGCAAGGTGGCTCAGCAGCTCAATGTGCAGAATCTCAGACTGATAAAGGGCGATGTGTTTCGTTTCGTGGAGAGCGGTGCAGGGCCGTATGACTTTGTTTTCGCCGACCCTCCCTACGATATGGCCGATTTCTCCGAAGTGCCCGGGAAGATACTCGGCAGCCGTCTGGTGAAGCCCGGGACACTTGTGGTGGTGGAACATTCGCGCAATCATGATTTCTCGCAGCTGCCGGGCTTCTTCGACCACCGTGTATACGGCTCGGTGAATTTCTCTCTTTTCCGTGTCGGCGAGTGAACGAAGTACCACGATAATTGTTTAAGAGAATAACAATCACACTCACAACTCCCACACTACTCCGGAAAAATGAAACTGAAGCAGCTCATACCCCTGATTGCAGTCGTGGCACTGGCGCTGACATCGCTGGCCGGCTGTTCGCGCAGTTACGATCCTGCTACATGCGAACGCCTGAGCGACAAGCTGTCGCGCGGCGAATCGCTCACGCAGGACGAATATGCCAAGATGATCGAACAATATGATTTCGTGCTGGAATATCTGGTGCAGCGCACCGACTCGGTGATGCTTATCGAGGATGAGGAGCAGCGTGCTCTGACCGGTCAAGGATTGCGCGAGGACAAGGAGTTCAACGAACGCTGGCAGATAATGTTCGATTTCGGCAGCGCTCTCTATCAGGCCCGTGCGGCCGGACTGCTGAGCGAGTTCAACCTCAACAACTATATGGAGCTTCTGCCGTATACCGACCGTATAAGTCGCAATATGGCTTCAATCTGAGCCACAGGGCACAGTTGTCAATTATTATCAAAATCCTATACATACGCTAATGAAATATTCATCAGTAATCTCCGCCTTTCTTATAGCTCTCGGCCTGCTGGCCATGGGGCTTTGTGTGAAATCGGCCATAAAGGCCTATGGTGAAAGAGACCGTGTGGTGACTGTACGCGGACTCTGTGAAAAAGAAGTGCAGGCCAACAAGGTGACGTGGCCGCTGGTGACAAAGGAGATGGGCAACGACCTGCCCCAGATTTACGACCGCATACAGGCCACCAACCGGAAGATACTGGCATTCCTGAAGTCGAACGGCATTGCAGAAAACGAAATATCCGTAAACTCTCCCGATGTGACCGACCGCATAGCCGACCGCTACAGCGACGACGGCAATATCACTTCGCGCTATAGTGTCACAAATGTGATAGTGGTGACATCGTCGAAGGTGGAGCTTGTGCGCAAGCTTATCGACAAGCAGGCCGACCTGCTGCGCGAGGGTATTGCGGTGATAGCCGGCAACTACCAGTATCCGACCACATATGAATACACCGAGCTCAACAGTGTCAAACCCGAGATGATTGCCGAGGCGACAGCCAAGGCCCGTGAGGCCGCCGACAAGTTCGCGCAGGATTCGCAGAGCAAACTGGGCAAAATCAAGACCGCCAGCCAGGGTCAGTTCAGCATCAGCGACCGCGACCAGTTTACTCCGTATATCAAGAATATACGCGTGGTGACCACCCTGGAATATTATCTGGAAGACTAAGAGTATATATAATACCATAAATACAGAAATACAGCCCCTGTATGGCCGATGCCATACAGGGGCTGCTCTTAATGGTAATTATTCAACTATGTAAATCGCTGGCAAACATCGTATTGTAGGGACGCACCCCGGTGCGTCCGCCCACCGGCTGTCCCAAATCTTGTTGCTGCGGACGCACCGGGGGTGCGTCCCTACATTGATAATGAATAGCTTACGGAAATTAGGGTAGGTGAATAGTTACTCTTAATGTATGAACAAACAGCACCGGGGATGCGTTTTATACGCAGACAACACAGCGGGAGTCCTGCGCCCCTGCCCATAGCTAACCCATAAATCTGAAATTTATGCATCTGACACCGAAAGAGCTCGACAAGCTCAAACTGCTCACACTTGGCATGATAGCCGAACGCCGCCTCAACAAAGGCTTGAAGCTGAATTATCCTGAGTCGGTAGCCTACATCACCTCCACCGCCCTTGAGGGCGCCCGTGAAGGCAAGACAGTCGAAGAAGTGATGCACGATGCGGCCAACGTACTTACCAAAGACAAGGTAATGGACGGCGTGGCCGATATGATCACACTGCTTCAGGTCGAGGCTGTATTCACCGACGGCTCGCGTCTGGTATCCATCCACCATCCCATCAAGTAGCCTTGCCCGCCGGGGCGGACAAGGCGTTGGGACAAGGCCTCCGGGCCTTTGACTCATTCTTCTCTCTCTTCCCTTAAAACTTTATTTAATCGTGACCCCGAGAGGGCCGCAAGAACACATGATTATGAATACCGACGATAAAAATAAGAGCTATCAGACCCCGGAAGGTCTGGTGCAGGGCACTCCCGATATCGCAGTGCCCAAGACTGCCGGCTTTACTCCCGCGACACGGGTTCCGGTAGGCGGAGTGATACTTGCCGACGGTGATCTGGAATACAACACCAACCGCGAGACTGTGACACTTAAAGTGCGCAATACCGGAGACCGCCCCATACAGGTAGGTTCCCATTTCCACTTCTTTGAAGTAAACCGCTACCTGGAGTTCGACCGCAAGGCCGCCTTCGGCAAGCACCTCAACATACCGGCCACGACCGCAGTGCGTTTCGAGCCGGGTGAGGAAAAAGAAGTAAGCCTCTGCTCCTACTACGGCAAGCGCCGAGTGATAGGCTTCAACGACCTTGTGAACGGCTATACCGGCGGCGAGGATACTCCGAGCTTCTATCCCAAGGCCACCGAGGCAATGCGCAGAGTTCAGGAATACGGATTTAAGAACGTGACCGAGGAGGAGGCCGATGCTGAATTCACCACTTCCGGCACCACAAAAAAATAAGAGTCATGGCAACAATCTCAAGACAAGAAAACAACAATCTGTTCGGCCCGACCGTAGGTGATAAAATCCGTCTGGCCGACACAAACCTCTATGTGGAAATCGAAAAAGATCTCCGCGTATATGGCGATGAAGTGGTGTACGGAGGCGGCAAGACTCTCCGCGACGGCATGGGTACCGCCAATGAAGTGACCTCCGATGCAGGTTCGCTCGACCTTGTAATCACCAATGTGACTATCCTCGACCCGCTGCTTGGAGTGGTGAAGGCCGATGTGGGCGTGAAGGACGGCAAAATCGCAGGCATAGGCAAGGCCGGCAACCCCAATGTGATGCAGGGCGTGACTCCGAGCCTGTGTACCGGTCCGAGTACCGACGCCATATCGGGCGAGCACCTCATTCTGACCGCCGCCGGTATCGACGGCCACGTGCACTTCATAGCTCCGCAGCAGGCCTACAACTGTCTGAGCAACGGTATCACCACCCTGATTGGCGGCGGTATCGGCCCGACAGACGGCACCAACGGCACCACAATCACATCGGGCCGCTGGAATATCGAAAAGATGCTCGAATCAGCCGAGGAACTGCCTATCAACATGGGTTTCCTGGCCAAGGGCAATACTTCGGTGCGCCAGACCCTTGACGAACAGATAGAGGCCGGCGCCATGGGTTTCAAAATCCATGAGGACTGGGGTTCGACCCCGGCTGCCATCCGCTCGTGTATGTCGAGCGCCGACCGCTATGACGTGCAGGTGGCAATCCACACCGATACTCTGAACGAGGGCGGATATGTGGAGGATACCATCGCCGCCATCGACGGACGAACCATCCATACTTACCATACCGAGGGCGCAGGCGGCGGTCACGCACCTGACCTTCTGAAGGTGGCTTCCATGGCCAATGTGCTCCCTTCGAGCACCAACCCCACGCTGCCTTTCGGCGTGAATTCCGAGGCCGAGCTTTTCGACATGATTATGGTATGTCACAATCTGAACCCGACCATTCCGTCGGATGTGGCTTTCGCCGAAAGCCGTGTCCGTCCCGAAACCCAGTCGGCTGAAAACATTCTTCATGACCTCGGTGTGCTTTCGATGGTGTCGAGCGACTCCCAGGCCATGGGCCGTGTAGGCGAATCGTTCATGCGTACGTTCCAGATGGCTTCCTATATGAAAGACGCGCGCGGCAAGTTGCCTGAAGATTCGGAAAGCAACGATAACTTCCGTGTACTCCGCTATCTGGCCCAGATTACCCTCAATCCTGCCATTACCTACGGTATCAGCGACCTGCTCGGCTCGATAGCTGTAGGCAAGATGGCCGACCTTGTGCTCTGGGAACCTGCTTTCTTCGGTACCAAGCCCAAGCTGGTGATCAAGGGCGGTCTGATCAACTGGGCACAGATGGGCGACCCGAACGCATCGCTGCCGACACCGCAGCCGGTTTACATGCGTCCGATGTTCGGCGCTTTCGGCAAGGCCCGTACAGCCACAACGGCGCGTTTCGTAAGCCGTGCGGCCTACGATGCCGGCATAAAGGAGAAACTCGGTCTGGACAGCATCATCTATCCTGTGCATGGCTGCCGCCATATCGGCAAGGCCGATATGGTACTCAACGGCAACATGCCTAAGATCGAGGTCGACCCCGAGACATTCAATGTCTATGTCGACGGAGTGCTGGCCTATGTCGATCCGGCCAAGAGTGTGGCTCTGGGTCAGCTCTACTGGTTCTCGTAACTTCTGCATACCAACTATATACTCTGATTCGAGTCCGCGCGGCGTTCATGTCGCGCGGACTTTTTTTGCCTGCGCCGGAGGTGAACCAAACGCGCGGTCGCAGTGTTTAGATTTTACTGCTGTAAGAACAAAACTAATAACAGAATATATGGAAATATTTACCGAAATCATAGGCAACATGCATCAGCACGACTGGCAGCACCGTCTCGAGGGCGCTGATGTGGAGTCGATATTCCTCGACCAGTGGACTGCGCAGAAAAGCCGCTTTCTGGCCAAAAGCGATGCCGGTGTGGAATATCCCGTGGCGCTCAAACGCCAGAGCCAGATAGCCGACGGCGACATCCTGAGTTATAATCCCGAAACCCGGAAGGCTCTGGTTCTGAGGCTGAATCTGAACCCGGTGCTGAAAATAGACCTGAGCAAGCTCAAGGACAAGACCCCGGAGGAGATAATCCGCATATCGGTGGAGCTTGGCCATGCCATAGGCAACCAGCACTGGCCTGCCGTAGTGAAAGGCACATGCGTGTATGTGCCGCTGACAGTGGACCGCAAGGTGATGCTCAGTGTTATGGAAACCCATAATATCGACAGCATCAGCTATGAGTTCGAGGAAGGCAAGGAAGTGATTCCCTATATGGCACCTCACGAAATCAGAGTGCTTTTCGGCGGCGCCTCACACGGCAACAGTCATGTGCATACCGACCACCACGGACACGTGCATGCCGATGCCAAAATTGTTTAAGATGTCGAACCGGCTCTAAATCTGCCTGATATGGACACAATAATGCATCTGCTGCAATTTACCGACTCGACCTTTCCGGTAGGTACGTTCAGCTTTTCCAACGGACTGGAGACTGCGGCCTATGAAGGAGTGGTCCGGGATGCCCGCACTCTTGAGGAGTATACCCGTGCGGTAGCCCTGCAGGCTGCGTTCTCCGACGGAGTGGCGGCACTTCTGAGCCACAGAGCCACTCTTGCCGACGATTATGACGCCATAGTCAGGGCCGACCGTCAGATTATGCTCTTCAAGATGAACGACGAGGCCCGCATGATGCTTCAGCGTATGGGCAAGAAACTCGCCGAACTGGCGGCAAGACTTTTCCCGGGCAACGGACTTATAGGACGCTGGCTGTCCGACATAGAGTCGGGAGAGACCCCGGGCAGCTATCCTGTGGCGCAGGGTATAGTGTTCGCTCTGGCCGGACTTGACGAGGAGCAGCTCTATGCCTCACATCAGTATGGTGTGGTGAACATGGTGCTGTCGGCGGCTCTGCGCTGCGTCAGGGTGTCGCATTACGACACACAGGAAAGCCTGTTCAGACTGTCGGCGGAAGTGCCGGCTCTGTATGAGCGCGCCCGCAGCATGACCTTCGAGGACATGAATTCGTTTGTGCCCGAAATGGACATAATGGCGAGTCTGCATGAGAAAGGCAATATGCGTATGTTTATGAATTGAAAAAGAAAAAGAAAAAAAAGATATGTCGACCTGTAGAATAGGAGTGGGCGGCCCGGTAGGGTCCGGAAAGACCGCCCTCATAGAAGCGATTACCCCGAAACTGATGGAACGCGGACTTGGAGTGCTTATCATCACCAACGATATAGTCACCACCGAAGACGCCAAACATGTGCGCAAGACTCTCAAGGGAGTGCTGATGGAAGACCGCATCATTGGTGTGGAGACCGGTGCCTGCCCGCATACGGCAGTGCGTGAAGACCCCTCGATGAATATCGCCGCCGTAGAGGAAATGGAGGCAAAGTTCCCCGATGCCGATGTGGTGCTGATTGAGTCGGGCGGCGACAACCTGACGCTGACTTTCTCGCCGGCGCTTGTCGATTTCTTCATCTATGTGATCGATGTGGCCGCGGGCGACAAGATTCCCCGCAAGGACGGTCCGGGAATTTCACAGAGCGATATTTTGGTAATCAACAAGATAGACCTTGCGCCCTATGTGCATGCGTCGCTGGAGGTGATGGATCACGACAGTCGGCTGATGCGCCCCGGCAAACCCTTTATATTCACCAACTCACTGACCGGTGAAAACATCGACGAGCTTGTGGACCTCATCTGCCGCATGGCTCTGTTCGATAAAGTAAAATCCTGACAAAATCCCGAACAATGTCCGAACGCTACTATTCAGATTCGCCTAAAGTCGACTTCGACTCGGCGCCCGAGATGGCGCCATATCTGGCGCAGCCCGATGCCATGTATATAGGCTGCCCCGGCAAGCACGGCTACCTTAATCTGGGCTTCGAGCTTGATGCCGACGGCAAATCGGTGATGCGTGAGCTCAACCGCCGCGCCCCGCTGATTGTGCAGCAGGAACTATACTTCGACGAATCAATGCCGGAGATGCCCTGTGTGTATATACTTTCGTCGGGCGGCCCCAATGTCGACGGCGACAGGTATGTGCAGAATTTCACAGTCCACAAGGATGCGTTCGCCCATATCAGCACCGGAGCGGCCACCAAGCTGGCCGAGATGAAGCGCAATTATTCCGGCATGACTCAGAAGATAGTGCTTGAGGAAGGCGCGTATCTGGAATATCTGCCCGAACCGGTGATTCCCTGCAGGCATACGCGTTTTATCTGCGACACCGAAATCACCGTTCATCCGACAGCCTCGATGGTATACAGCGAGGTGTATATGGGCGGCCGGAAATATTACCGCGACGGCGAGCTGTTTGAGTTCGACATTCTGTCGGTGACCACACGAGGGCAGCGTCCCGACGGACGTCAGCTGTTCCGCGAGAAGTTCATAATCGACCCGCAGCGCGGCGGCCTCAGGCTCACCGGTGTGATGGACTGCTTCGACATCTTTGCCAATGTGGTGGTGGTGACGCCGCCCGACAAGGCCGCGGAGATCTATGCGGCCGTGGAGCCGTTTATCGACCGCGACAAGGGGCTGGCTGCCGGCATCACCCATCTGCCGAATGAAGCCGGTCTGCTCTACAAGGTGTTGGGAAAGGAGACCGGCCCGGTCAAGGCTCTGGTGCGTGAGTTCGCCTCAAAGGTCCGCCAGGCGGTAAAAGGCAGACCTATCCCTCCTGAATTTCCATGGAGATAAATTCTTAGCAATATGGCAACAACAACTACAGGCTCCCGGGCTGCGGCCGGAGGCAAAGAAAAGGCACCCAACCAGTGGATGCTTGGCATACGCACACTGCTGCGCGGTGCCGGACAAGTGATGTTTCAGTGCAGCTCGTGGACCGGACTGCTCTTTCTTGCAGGTATATTCTGGGGCGCCTATGCCAGCCATACGCCCGCGGTGGCGTGGGGAGCGCTGGTGGGATTGGCCGCCTCGACTCTTGCAGGCTATCTGGTGAAGCTGCCGGCGGCCAACGGCGATGAAGGTCTGTGGGGCTTCAACGGCATACTTGTGGGCTGTGCCTTCCCGACATTCATGGCCGACAACTGGCTGATGTGGCTGTGTCTGATTTTCTTTGCCATGTGTACTACATGGGTACGCAGCGGATTCAACAATCTGCTGCGCCAGTTCAACACAAATTCGTTTACCTTCCCCTTTGTGTTCCTTACCTGGGTGATGCTGTTCGGCACGAGAATATTCGACGGTGTGGATCCTACCACGCTGTCACATCCGGCGCTGCCGGTCGTCACACTCGGCACGCTCGACTCGTCGTTCGGTCATCTTGTAATCTACTGGCTCAAAGGTATCGCACAGGTATTCCTGATCAACGACTGGGTAACCGGCATACTCTTCCTTGTCGGACTCTGGCTCTGCTCACGCTGGGCGGCCATATGGGCGGCTCTGGGCAGTGCCATATCGCTGGCCATGGCCATACTGCTTAAGGCCGATCCGTCGGACATAGCCAACGGTCTGTTCGGTTTCAGTCCGGTGCTGACAGCCATAGCCTTGGGCTGCACCTTCTATAAGGTGAACTGGAAATCAGCCATATGGGCTGTCTGCGGCATAGTGGCCACAGTGTTTATCCAGGGTGCCATGGATGTGGTGTTTACCCCCTGGGGACTGCCTACGTTGACCGGCCCCTTCTGTGTGGCCACATGGCTTTTCATCCTGCCGGCCTACAAGTTCTCGGCCCATGATGTGCAGGACCGCAGCGAGTGGACTGCCGACGCACGGCAGGAAGCCCAGATAATCGACCGCGACCTGGAGCGGGAAGTCGACAAACTCTGACAGTCATGAAAACCATCGGCAATCTCCGGCTGCGTCCGGTACACTACTACATACTGTTGTCATCATCGATGGAACAGATTATCGGAGCGGCTCTGTCCACTCTGGTAGGCATAATGTTGCCGATGATTCAGCTGATTGTGCATCCGGGGCTGTCGGCTGCGATGCAGGGAGTGGCCGGAGCTTCGGGTCTGGCCGGCATCGGCCTCGGGTCGGTTGTCATAGGCTCTGCGATAGACCGCCGCGGCTATCTGCTGTGGTTCCGTCTTTGTCCGGTGATAATCATAGCCGGGGCGGCGCTGGTCTACTTTCTGCCGTCGCCCTGGATGCTTGTCGCCGGCTTCTTTGTCTGCGGCATAGGGGTGGGAGGCGGCTATTCGCTTGATTCGGCCTATGTCAGCGAGCTGATGCCAGACCGCTGGCGCTCGTTTATGGTAGGTGTCGCCAAGGCTTTGTGTGCGGTGGGATTTATTGGAGCCGCCGTGATATGCTATCTGGTACTGCGCCGAGACCCTTCGCCTGCCGTCTGGCCGAAGCTCTCGGCTATAATCATGGCCATGGGTGTGGTGGCTCTGTTGCTGAGAATCTACTGGGTGGAGAGCCCCGACTGGCTTCTGCAGCAGGGACGAACGGCCGATGCGCGTAAAGCCGCGGAGCATATGTTCGGCAGCGGAGTCGTGCCCAATCCTCTGCCTGCGGCGGAGAAGACACTGCCCTTCAGCGACCTTTTCAAAGGCGAGAATCTCAAACGTGTGATATTCAGTGGCATCCCCTGGGCCTGCGAGGGTGTAGGCGTGTACGGCATAGGTGTGTTTCTGCCGGTGCTTGTGATGGCGCTGGGACTGCAGAGCGCCAGCGAGCATGGCATGCCCAAGATTATCAGTTCGGTAGAGATTACAGCTTTTGTAAACTTCTTTATCCTCCCCGGTTTTGCGGCGGGCCTGTGGCTGGCGCGGCGGCACAGTCATGTGAAGCTTCTGGCATGGGGTTTTATACTCTGTGCTGCCGGTCTGGGAGTATTGCTGGCGGCATATCTTCTGAAGTGGCCTGTATGGGTGTCGCTCGCCTGCTTCATGCTTTTCGAGATGTGCCTTAACGGCGGCCCGCACCTGATTACCTTTATCATCCCGGCGCAGATATTTCCGGTGGCCAACCGTGGTGCCGGCACGGGCGTAGCATCGTTGCTGGGCAAGGTGGGAGCCATAGCGGGAGTGTTCTTTATGCCCATGCTTCTCCATGCCGGCGGCATGACTCTGGTGCTGACGGTAACCGGCGCCACCATGCTCCTCGGCGCCGCCGTCTCGATAATATACGGCAAGAAGCTGAGGCTGATGTGAAACCTCACGCGCAGAGTTACGCAAAGATTTTTTTGACAGGACAGTCCGGAGATTGAACCCGGAGGCCTTGGGATTGTTAATAATTCAGTAACTAACCATAAAACTGAATTATTATGCACATGGCCGACGCACTGGTGTCGCCCCCTGTGGCCGCAGTGGCCGGAGCAGTGGCGGTATCCCTACTTATAGTCGCCACCCGGAAGGTGGCCCGCAGCAAACGGACCGATATCATACCCATGATGGGCGTGATGGGAGCCTTTGTGTTTGCGGCTCAGATGATCAACTTCAGTATACCCGGAACCGGCTCCAGCGGCCACATAATCGGAGGCATACTCCTTGCGGCTTTTTTAGGGCCTTGGGCAGCGTATCTCACATTATGCTCAGTGCTGATGATACAATGTCTGGTGTTTGCCGACGGCGGTCTGATGGCTCTTGGCTGCAATATGATCAACATGGCGGCCATGAGTACGCTTGTGGCCTATCCGCTGATATACCGTCCGCTTGTGAATTATCCGGCATCGGCCGCACGGCTGGTTACGGTCACTGTGCTGGCTTCTGTAGCCGGACTCGAACTCGGCGCGCTGCTTGTCAGCGCGGAGACAGAGGCGTCGGGAATCACGGCATTGCCGCTGAGCCGCTTTCTGCTGTTCATGCTGCCGATACATCTGCTGATAGGAATCTGCGAGGGCATAGCCACCGGACTGGTGCTGGCCTTCGTGCAGCGCTATAACGCCTCGCTGCTCACTGGCGCCACAGTGGGCTGGGGGGCAATGCCCGGCTCCAGACGCAGGCGCAGGAGAGTGATGTGGATTTTCGGTATCGCAGCCCTGGTGCTTGCCGCTGTGTTTACCTGGGTGGCCTCGGCCAGTCCCGATGGTCTGGAGTGGAGCATCGAGAAGGTGGCCGGAGTGGCCGAGCTGGCTCCTGCAAAAGTGCCGTCCACTGCATTCATGCCCGACTACGGCTCGCACTTCGCCGGTATCGTGGGGGGCGTGCTTGTGATGGCAATGCTCTGGGCTATAACCACGGTGATTTTCCGTTTGCGGCGTCTGCACCACAAGTACAATGAGTAAGAGCCGGTTCTAAGCTAAATGTCGTTACAGTCAGCGCTCATAACTCTCAACAGTCTGGAGAGCCGCCGCAGTGCCCTCCGGATTGACAGCCGCTTCCAGATAACAGTCACAGTAGTCTATCTGGTGGCCATGCTGAGTGTGCCGCTGGCCGACCCCGGGCGGCTGGTCTGGATGGCGGTCTATCCGATTGTTATGGCCGAGGCATCCGGCACCGGCTACGGGCGTGTGTCTCTGAAATCGCTGTGGATACTTCCGCTGGTGGTGCTTGTGGGGGCGTTCAATCCGTTGCTCGACCATAGTCCGGCATGGCGTATCGGTCCGGTGACAGTAAGCATGGGCTGGGTTACATTTCTGTCGATATGTCTGCGCGGACTGCTTGCCATGCAGGCTGTGCTGGTGCTGATATATTCCACCGGCTTTTACGCCATTTGTGTGGCTCTCGGACGCATGGGGCTGCCGTCGGTGCTGACCACCCAGCTGCTGATGGTCTACCGCTACATATCGGTACTGCTGCAGGAGGCCATCAGCATGGATCGGGCGCGTGCCGCACGGGGTTATGGACGCCGGAGCTATCCTTTGCGTCTGTGGGCCACGATGGTAGGACAGCTGCTGATGCGCAGTGTGGAGCGGTCGCAGCGTATCCACCGGGCCATGCTTGCCCGAGGGTTCAACGGCAGCATGCCGGCATCTACGGTCATGCGGAGCCGAGGTGCCGACTGGTGCTATCTGCTGCTTTGGACGGCGGTGTGCGCGGTGCTGAGATTTGTAGATTTTTCGGCTATATTAGGCAAATTGTTATGAGTCACCATTATATACAGTTTACGGATGTCCATTACTCGTATCCCGGAGGATATGAGGCCTTGTCGGGTGTATCGTTCCGCATCACCCATGGCGAGAAAGTGGCTCTGCTCGGACTCAACGGAGCCGGCAAGAGCACGCTGCTGCTGCACACCAACGGCCTGCTGCTGCCGTCGAAGGGCGAAGTCAACGTGGGCGATGTGCCGGTGAGAAAGAAGACACTGCCGCTGGTGCGCCAGACGGTGGGGATGGTGTTTCAGAACGCCGACGACCAGCTTTTCATGCCCACGGTGGCCGACGACGTGGCCTTCGGGCCACGGAATATGGGACTGCCGTCTGACGAGGTCGACAGGCGTGTAAGACGGGCGCTTGAAGCTGTAGGAGCGTCGGAGCTTGCCGCGCGGCCTTCGTTCGGACTGTCAGGCGGCCAGAAGCGGGCTGTGGCCATAGCCACGGTGCTGAGCATGGAGCCGGACATACTGGTAATGGACGAGCCAACGGCCAATCTCGACTGTGCCGCCCGCCGTCGTCTCATAGAGCTGCTTTCAGGCTTCGGACACACCATGCTTGTGGCCACGCACGACCTTGATATGGCTCTGGAGCTATGTCCGCGTGCGATTCTGCTCAGCCGGGGACGTGTCGCTGCCGATGGCCCTACCGGCGCGTTGCTCGCCGACCATCAGCTGCTGCGTTCAGCCGGCATGGAGCTGTAAGTCCGGCGCTGTTTTGCTGTTAAGACGGAAAATTCTTAACTTTGCAGTTGCTAACAAATCGCGCAGGCAGTTTGTTAGAAAAAAAAATAAAGAAAAAATATGAGACTCGACGGACGAAGGACAAGCAACAATGTCAGCGACCGGCGCGGAATGTCAGGCAAGACACTCGGAATAGGCGGCGGTATTGTTGGCGTGATAGTGGCGGCGGTGATTACACTGCTGTCAGGAGGCAGCATAGGCGATGTGCTTACCCAGGTAGGCCCCCAGCTGCTCAATCAGAATGTAAGCTATACAGGCAACTATACCCCCGATGCCGAAGATGAGCGACTGGCCGATCTGGCCTCGAAGGTGCTTGCCGGCACAGAGGACGTATGGACCGAAGAATTCCGCCGGCAGGGCTGGGGCGAATACCAGTGCCCGAAGCTGGTGCTTTTCAGCGGGGCGGTGCAGAGCGGATGCGGAAATGCCACGTCGCAGACCGGCCCGTTCTACTGCAGTGCCGACCAGACCGTATACATCGACCTTCAGTTCTTCAAGGATATGCAGAAAGACATAGGCGCGTCGGGCGATTTTGCCTATGCCTATGTGATTGCGCATGAGGTAGGGCACCATGTGCAGTATCTGCTTGGCACACTCGGCGAGGCGCACAGCCGTATGGCCGGACTGAGCGAGAAAGAGGCCAACCGCATAAGTGTGCGTCTGGAGCTCCAGGCTGACTACTATGCCGGAGTGTGGGCGCACCGCGACAACGAGATGTTCCAGTCGATCGAGCCGGGCGATGTGGAGAACGCCATAAACGCGGCCTCCAAAATCGGCGACGACTACCTGCAGCGCAAAGCCTACGGACGCGAGATGCCCGACAGTTTCAACCACGGACGCTCTGAACAGCGGGTGCGCTGGCTCACAAAAGGCATACAGACCGGCGATTCCCTGCAGGGCGACACCTTCTCACCCTCATACAGCGCCCTGTGATGGAAGCCGGCGAACAGAAATATCTTGAGCGCGCCCTTGAGCTCGCCCGTCATGCTGAAGGTGTGTCGCTGCCAAACCCCATGGTAGGCGCCGTGATAGTGGCTCCCGACGGGCGCATCATAGGCGAGGGATTCACCGCCGAATGCGGCAAGGGACATGCCGAAGTCAATGCCGTAGCCTCGGTAAAGGAAGAAGACCACCGACTGTTGCGCGAATCCACAATCTATGTCACACTTGAACCATGCTCGCATTACGGCAAGACACCGCCGTGCGCCGAGTTGCTCTGCCGCATCGGTGTGCGCCGCGCAGTGGTGGGTACGACCGATCCGTTCGCCAAGGTGAGCGGCCGCGGACTGGCAATGCTGCGTGAAGCCGGAATCGAAGTGGAGATGGCTCCAGATGAATTTGCCGCGCGATGCATGTGGCTGAACCGCAGGTTTTTCACAGCTCATACACTGAAGCGCCCGTTTATAACGCTGAAATGGGCCAGAAGCGCCGACGGCTGGCTTGACCGACGGCGCAGCGAGGCAAATCCCGGGCCGGCAGCCATAAGCACGGCAATCGGGCGCGTGGCCGTGCATCGGCTCAGAGCGGTACACGATGCCATACTCACAGGCAGCGGCACAATACTGGCCGACCGCCCGCGCCTCGACGCAAGACTGTCCGGCGGCAAAGACCCCCAGCCGGTGATCTTCGATGTCCGTCACCGCCTGACGGCAGCGGATATAAGTACTGTCCGCCAGCCGATTATTATTGGCGGCGATATACCCTTGAGCGACAGTCTCCGGCAACTCTACGACCGGGGTCTGACCTCTGTGCTTGTGGAGGGCGGCAGCGACACCCTGCGCAGATTCATCGAGTCCGGCCTGTGGGACGAGGCTCGGGAAGAAGTGGCTCCGGTGGTATTCGGCACAGAAGGCATAGCCGCCGCTCCGGTGCTGGCGCAGCAGCCCTGTGAGACTTACCATATAGGCTCCAATCGCATCAATCTTTATTCGCAGTCAGACGTCAGAGGCGTTAAAAACCTATAAAAACGACCGATTTTAGGCTATTTCACACAGATTGTTTGTCCACTTCGGGGCGAAATCTTAATTTTGCAATTTGAATCGCCGTGCAATCCCGGCGGTATAACCAAATCCGATTCTGATCATCACATGATAAAGAACTCAAAAATTCTGTCGGCCTTGCTTGGCGCATCAGCTTTGGTCGTGGCCTGCAACTCCGAGTATGAACCGGCGATTGTCACCTCCGAGAATGTGGAGGTGTCCGCCTTCTCGCTCACTGCCGACTCCAAGGTATTGAACAATCTCGATTCGGTGTTCTTCTCCATCGACTTGATGAACGCCCGCATCTTCAATGCCGACTCGCTGCCCTTCGGCACCAAGGTCGACAAGCTCATACCCAAAATCACGACCCAGTCTGTGGCTGTGGCCGAGCTTATAGTGAGCCGTCCCGGAAAAGCCGACACCACCTACAACTATCTGACCAACGCCACCGACTCGATCGACTTCTCGAACGGGCCTGTGCGTCTGCGCCTTGTGTCGCAGTCCGGAGCGGTGGAGCGCAATTATGAAATCAAGGTCAACGTACACAAGGTCAAGAGCGACTCTCTGGAATGGGGAGGCGGCGCCATAGCCAAATTGCCCGGCGGAGTATCTGGCGCGAAAGAATCGTGTACGGTGGAATTCGGAGATAAATTCTACACTCTGCTCAACACCGGCTCATCATATTCGGTTGTGATGCAGAATCATCCGGCATCGGCTGCCGTCGACGTGGTGTCGCCCATATTGCCCTACAATTGTCTGCAAGGTCTGGAAGTCAACAGCCTGCATGCCACATCCGACGCCGTGTATGTGCTTGGTCCGGGCGGAGCCCTGCTGAAGTCGTCCGACGACAAGCTTCTGACATGGGATGCCACCGGATGCACCGGCTGGCATGCCATAGTGGCCACATATGCCGACCAGGTGATAGGCTCGCGTCAGGACGAGTCGGGCAAATGGACTTTGGAATACTATCCGTCGGGCAAGAGTCAGGCTCTACCGGCGAATTTCCCGGTAAGCGGAACTTCCCAGACCATCAGCTACCGTTTTGAAATGTCGACATCCACCAATGTGCTTATGGCCGGCGGACGTGATGCCGCAGGCAAACTGACAAACAGCTGCTGGAGCTATGACGGCAACAACTGGGCGCAGCTGTCGAAAAACAATATCATCCTGCCTTCAGAAAATATTACGCTGTTGCCATATTTCACCGTCAGGACTGGAGCCGACTGGGTGAGCGACCGTTTTGCCACTCTTGTGGCTTTCGGAGGTGTGAACAGTCTCGGAGGTGTCAACCGTACAGTCTATATCAGTTATGATTTCGGCATCCAGTGGATTAAGGCCGGAGAACTGATGCAGCTGCCGGATTATGTGCCGTCGGCCTATGGCTCACAGGCTTTTGTGGTCGACGAGGAACTTCCGGTCCGCGCCGGAGCTTTGTTCGCGCCCAGCCGCATCACCCGCCCCGTGACCAGCTGGGAGTGTCCGTACATCTACGTCTACGGCGGTTATCTCGCCGACGGCACACTGAGCGACAATGTATGGCGTGCTGTAATCAACAGGTTTACGTTCAAGCCTATAGAATAACCGATGACAAGCCGTCTGATACATATAGCTGTCGTAGCCGTAGCGGCGCTGGTCTTTTCCGGCCTTGCCGCCGGCCAGTCCGCGCCTTATAAGTTCGACCTCGGCGCACAGCTTGGTGTGAGCGGTTATATAGGCGATGCCAACTCAGCCAATCTGATGAAGCATCCCGGATTCGACGGTGAACTGTCGTTCCGATATATAGCGGATGCCCGCTGGGCTTTCCGCGGAGTGTTCTCGACGCTGGGTCTCAGCGGCAATACGGCCGACATGAAAAATGTGCTGCCCGACCAGGCACAGTATGAGTTCACCTCTACGGTCTATGACCTCGGCGGACGGGTGGAGTTCAACTTCCTGCCCTACGGCATAGGAGAGACCTACAAGCGGTTGCGGCGCATAAGTCCGTATCTGACGCTGGGTATAGGCGTATGTATGTCGTCGTCGGGTGGCAACACGTCGGTGGCGCCGACATTGCCTATGGGTTTCGGAGTGAAATTCAAACTGTCGGAGCGCTGGAACCTTGGCGCGGAATTTACCATGACCAAGGCCTTCGGCGATAAAATCGACGGGCCTCTGCTCAACGACCTGAGCGGAATAAAGACGGCATTTTACCGCAATACCGACTGGTTCTCGCGCCTTACTATAGGCATCAGTTATGAATTCGGCAAGAGATGCGAGACATGCCATTATGTAGATTAAAAACAAACGAATACAGATGACCACCGACTATCGTTCTCAAATAGATCCCGACCGCGTGCCGCGTCATGTGGCAGTAATCATGGACGGCAACGGACGCTGGGCCCGCGAGAAGGGCATGGATCGTTCGGCCGGACATGTCGAGGGTGTCAACACAGTGAGGCGCATTACAGAAATAGCCTCGGCTCTCGGAGTGGATTATCTGACACTTTATACCTTCTCGACAGAGAACTGGCGGCGTCCGCACGCGGAAGTCGACATGCTGATGCACCTGATTGTGACAGCAATAGAACGTGAGACTCCGGATCTGATACGAAACAACGTGCGCCTGCTGATGATAGGCGAGAGCGAACGCCTCCCCGCCGAATCGCTGGAGCGTCTGCGCCGCTGCATGGCCGACACGGCACACTGTACCGGCCTGCGTCTGGTGCTGGCGCTGAGCTACTCGTCGCGCTGGGAAATCACCGAGGCATGCCGCCGTATCGCAGCCGAAGCGGCTGCCGGACAGCTGCGGCCTGAAGAGATCGACGAAAATACAATAAGCAGCAGGCTTGCCACAGCCGGCATGCCCGACCCGGATCTGCTCATACGCACCGGAGGCGACATGCGCATAAGCAACTTCCTGTTGTGGCAGCTGGCTTATACAGAGATATATGTGACAGCCAAATATTGGCCGGACTTCGGCAAGGACGACTTCTGCAAGGCAGTGTATGACTTCCAGCATCGCGAACGCCGTTTCGGCCTCACCGGCGACCAGGTACGGAATCCGCAACCTGACGGAAGCAATTGACAAACATCCAGACATCAAATCAACCCACGAACCATCATTCCACATTATGAGATATAAAATTCTGATAGCACTCGGGCTGCTTGCGGCGGCCTTCGGAAGCCGCAATGCCGCAGTGGCACAGCAGACAGCCGACACTGTCTATAACCCTCAGGTGCTCTATAACTCAATGCCCCGCACATACGAAATCGTGGATATAGCCGTCACTGGCGCACCCAACTACGACTCCGAAATGATACTCAATGTGGCCGGCATAAGGGTAGGCGACAGGGTGCAGATTCCGGGTGCGGAAATGTCCGATGCCATCAAGCGTCTGATGCGCCACGGACTTTTCAGTCAGGCGCAGGCCCGTCTGGTGAAGACCGCCGGAAACAAAGCCTGGATTGAGCTGGCGCTCCGTCCTCAGCCGCGCATCAGCGAAGTGAATTATCTTGGCATGAAAAAGGGTGAGCGCGAGGACCTTCAGGAGAAGCTGCAGCTGATGAAAGGCAACAGCATATCGCAGAATATCGTGAACCGTACCAAAGCTATTGTCAAGAAATATTTTGCCGACAAGGGCTTCGGAAACGCCGAGGTGTTCGTCGACCTACGCGACGACCTGTCGCATCCCAACGAGGTGTTTGTCGACATCAGCGTTGACAAGCATTCAAAAGTGAAAGTCCACAAGATATATATCGAAGGCAACGAGGTGCTGTCGGACAACCAGTTGCAGCGCACCATGAAGAAGACCAACGAGAACGGCAAAATTCTCAACCTCTTCAAGCAGAAGAAGTTTGTGGAAAACGATTACCACGACGACCTTAACCGCATAATCGAGAAATACAACGAGAAGGGTTACCGCGATGCCAAAATCGTGGCCGACTCGGTGGTGCCGTACAACGAAAAGATGGTGGATGTGTATATCGATGTGGATGAGGGCCGCCAGTATTACATCAAGGACATCACCTGGGTGGGCAACTCGGTGTATCCCAATGAGGTGCTCAACGCATATCTCGAACTCAAGCCCGGCGATGTCTATAACCAGAAGCTGATGAACAAGCGTCTGACCGATGACGAGGACGCTGTGGCCAACCTCTATATGGACAACGGCTATCTGTTCTACAATCTCGTGCCAATCGAGCGTGAGGTACGCGGCGACAGTGTGTCGCTGGAAATGCGTATGATGGAGGGTCCGCAGGCGAGAATCAACAACGTGACAATCAACGGCAACGACCGCCTGTATGAGAAGGTCATACGCCGCGAGCTGCGCGTGAAGCCCGGCGAACTCTTCAGCAAAAGCGACCTTATCCGCTCGCTGCGTGAAATCGCCCAGACCGGACACTTCAACCCCGAGAACATGAACCCCGATGTCCAGCCGAACGAAGAAAACGGCACCGTCGATGTGTTGTTCAACCTTGAGTCGAAAGCCAACGACCAGATAGAATTCTCGCTCGGTTGGGGACAGACTGGTATCATAGGCAAGCTGGCGTTGAAATTCACCAACTTCTCGATAAAGAACCTCTTCCACCCGAGTTCATACAAGGGACTCATACCTCAGGGCGAAGGCCAGACATTCACAGTCAGCGCCCAGACCAATGCCCGCTACTATCAGGCGTACTCGCTGTCGTTCCTTGACCCCTGGTTCGGAGGCAAACGACCCAACCAGCTGTCGGTATCGGCCTTCTACAGCCGTCAGACAGGTGTGAACTCGTCGTACTACAACAACAACTGGCTCAGCGGCTATGGCTACGGCTATTACCCGGGCATGTATGGCAGCTATGGCTACGGCAACTATGGCAATTCCTACAACGACTTCCTGAACAACAGCTACGAGAATTCGCTCGACCCCAACAAGGTGCTGCAGATGGTAGGCGTGAATGTAGGCTTCGGCAAGCGACTCAAGTGGCCCGACGACTATTTCACCTTCACTGCCGAGCTTGGTTACAACTGGTACTATCTCAAAAACTGGGATTACCTCTACTATATGAACAACGGTACGTCGAACGCGCTTGTACTCGGTCTTACACTCGCCCGTACATCAATCGACAACCCTCTGTATACCCGCAGCGGCTCCAGCTTCTCGCTGAGCCTGCAGATGACGCCTCCGGCATCGCTCTTCAGCCGCCACCGCGACTGGGAGAAACTCTCGCAGGAGAATACCGAAGCAGCCAAGAAAGAACTCTACCGCTGGATTGAATACTGGAAGCTGCGTTTCAAATCGCGCACCTATACTCCGCTGGCCAACGCCAACGGACAGTGGACTCCGGTGCTGATGACACGCGCCGACTTCGGTCTGATAGGTTCATATAACAAATATCTCAAGACACCGTTCGAGACCTTCTATGTGGGCGGCGACGGCATGTCAGGCTCGTATACCTACGCCACAGAGACCATAGCGCTGCGTGGTTACGACAACGGTCAGTTCACCCCCTACGGAAGCGAAGGTTACGCCTATACCCGCCTCGGTGTTGAAGTCCACTTCCCGCTCATGCTCCAGCCAACCACCACTATCTATGCGCTGACCTTCCTCGAAGGCGGCAACGCATGGACTTCGGTGAAGCAGTTCAATCCGTTCTCGCTCAAGCGCAGTGCCGGAGCAGGTCTGCGTATCTATCTGCCTATGGTCGGCATGATGGGTATCGACTGGGCATACGGTTTCGACCGCGTGGGAGGTGAAAAGGGCGGCAGCCACTTCCACTTCATACTCGGACAGGAATTCTAAGAAACTGAACCAAGCGGGCGCCGGCGATGTTTAAACCTTGGCGCCTGTTGTCGGTCAAATATCTATACTCCTCAAAAACAAAACAACAATGAAACGACTCACAATCATCCTTGCCCTGGTGCTGGCATGCGCCTCGGCAGCCATGGCCCAGAAGTTCGCTCTGGTCGACATGGACTATATCCTCAAGAATGTGCCCCAGTTCGAGATGGCCAACGAACAGCTCAACCAGCTCTCGCAGCGCTGGCAGAAAGAAGTGGAAGCTGTCGGCAAGGAAGCCGAGAACATGTATCAGGCATATCTGGCCGAGAAGGTGTTCCTGACCGAAGAACAGGTAAAGAAGCGTGAGGCCGATGTAGTGGCCAAGGAGAAGGAAGCTACCGAACTCCGCTACAAGTACTTCGGACCGGAAGGCGAACTCTACAAGAAACGCCAGTCGCTGCTCAAGCCTGTGCAGGACGAAGTGTACAACGCCATTAAGAAGGTAGCCGACGAACGCGGCTATCAGGCGATATTCGACCGTGCCACGTCGAGCGACATCATATATGCCTCGCCGCGCATAGATGTCAGCAACGAGGTGCTCGCAAAAATGGGATATTCGGCAAATTAAGATTAAATTCATCACTAAAAATACCAAAGAAACAATGTTTAAGAAAATTCTTTTGCTCATCGCTGTGCTTCTGCCTATGTCGGCTCTGGCACAGAAGTTCGCTACTGTCGACCTTCAGGAAATAATTCCTGCATTGCCTGAATTCGCAGCCATGAACACTCAGCTCGAAGCTTCAGGCAAGCAATATCAGGAAGAACTCCAGAAACTCCAGACCGAGACCGAAAAACTCTTCGCCGAATACCAGACTATCGCTGACGACCCCAACACTCCGCAGAGCATCAAGGATCGCCGCATGCAGGAGATTCAGGAACGTGCCCAGAAAATCGAACAGTTCCGTGAGCAGGCTCAGTCCGATATCAACCGTCAGCAGGCTCAGCTTCTCGCTCCCATCCAGCAGAAAGTGGCTGCCGCCATCACTGCCGTAGGTCAGGAAGCCGGCTATACTTTCATTTTTGCAAAAGACGACAGCATGGTTCTCTACTCGGGCAGCGATGTGGTTGATGCCACTCCGGCTCTGAAAGCCAAGCTCGGAATTTGAGATAAAAACAACAGATAAACGCATCATGCCGTGCCTGTCTCCGGAATCCGGAGCGGCGCGGCATGTATAATTTTAGAGCCGGTTCGACAATAAATGTTAACGCCAGGGCGGTCAGTCTTTGAGCGATTTTTTTCGGACTCTGAGGGAGCAGTGCCTTTGCACTGTGACTGAGGAGTACG
>CAMWUD010000008.1 GCA_947177365.1 uncultured Porphyromonadaceae bacterium
TATCGTAAAGTCCGAAAAGACGTGCCATATCATCATCAGCTACCGGACCGATTACAATGTCATTGCTATGTAATTGCCGAGTTCGGTAGCGTAGGCAGCTTTGAGTACACTGCCTTTATGTTTATCTTCGATAGCTGCGAATGTTGGGAGGTGGTGAGTGACAACGACTATTTTCTCTGCGTCGCTGTCAGCCACAGCCTTTTCGACGAATACGAGGTTTCGCTCAAATTCATCGTTAATGTTTTGCGGAATGAGTCGACGTTTGCTGTAGAGAATCTGGGCGTAGTCGTTCATGCCGCTTTGGATAGCCATTTCGTCAACGGGTGGGATTCTTGACCAGAGCGTTGATAGAATAAAGTCAACATTGTCTATGCGGACAACTTTATTATGGTAGTAGCCGACATTCGGCAAGTACATCTTTTGCCAGTTTTCGCCCTGTGCTTCTATATCTCCGTTGTTGTAATACTCATGATTGCCCGCTATCATCAGAACCTGACGATAGTTCTCAGAAGCCCATTTCCAGAATCTGAGATGCGGAATCGTGGTGTCAACAAGATAGCCGATGTCTCCGGCTATGACGAGAACATCTCCAACCGGTTCCAGCGGCAACGACTTCATGAAGCGCATATTCTTATGAAACTCCATGTGCAGGTCAGAGCAATATTGAATCTTCATGGCTTGAGACTGTCGTAATATGGTTTTACAAAGTTGACTATCACAGCCATTACCTCCGGAAATGTCATAGGATTCTCTATTGGAGTCTTATTGCAGTAAGCATTCCACCTTTTTTCAAGTGTCGTATCATTCATAAATTCCCAAGAGAAGACGGCTTCACAAGCAGAGAACTCTGTATTACGATTCTCAAATGTCGCCCGGATTGCATCTGATAGCGTATTCTCATCAAAGTCATGAGCTTTGATGATGCGGTAAAGGTCGAAAAAGTCTTTCATCCGACTGTTGAACACACTCTTTTCAACGATAGTTTGAAACTTCTCGGCGACAACGGTTTCCAACGAGTATGCAGTGATTCGAGGGCTCTCCATTTCTTCTATTATGGTCGGGTATGCCATTATAACAGGGCTTGGCGTTATCACATCACCAAACCCGATGTCGAATGTCAATTCCTTCCTGATTGTATCAAGATACCCGATTATTGAAATCCTTACTCCTGGATATTTGCGTTCAACAGCGATATCAGATGCTTCAACGCTATCAGACATGAATCTCACACCGTCATCATCAACATCTTGGTGGACTATTTCCTCAAACGCTGCAACGATAGCATCCTTATCATTGCTGATATGAGTTCCCATGAAATCCACATCCAACGTCGGTCTGGGCAAGAATTCGTCATAGGCATAGAGCAGCGCGCCACCCTTCAGAATGAAGTTGTCGCAGTATTTGCTCTCGGATAGCCTATACAGGAAACGCTCCTGCATATATCTTACTAGCAGTTGCTGATAACGGCGGTTGTCATGGTCGCTCAGGTTAAGCAGCCTTACTTTAAGCGAATGTGCGATATTCTTTGCCATTATATTTTTACATCAAGATAGTTTGACAACAGATTATAGACACGGAGTTGTTTGGCATATTGCGACAACAGACTCATATTCTTTTGCGGATAACTCAGATATGAGTTCAGAATCTCGGCCATAACATCAATACCGATTTTATTGCGGTATTTTATAGCATCGCAAAGACACCGCTCCCAATTATAAATGGCAACTTCTATTCCTTCGATTGTCGCTTTACTACGACCGATGTTCAAAAGATCGTCCTTCTGATAAACAAGAGTAATGTCTATTGCTTCGGGCAACCTTACCCTGCGTTTCCTGCCGATTGCAACATAATATGAATCCGGAATTTGCGTGGTCATGCCATAATGATGCCATGCCGAATATAGGCACAGAATCCCACCCGGCACGATTGTATCTATATCAATCATGCCTCCGGCAAGGGTATCAAGTGTGGCATACACGCCATTACGCACCTTGATAATTTCTCCCTCTCTCGCTTCTCGGAGTATCTTCCGATAAGAACGATCTCCTCTTACCGGAATAATAAATCCGCCTTGTTGAGGTTCTTCTTTATTCATAGCACAAAATTACGGCATTTATTTGAATTAGCCGAACATTTTTGCAATAAATTTTGATGCGTCACGTAAGAAAAGAGATTCCAATATCGGATATTTGCCTAAAAATCGCTAATTTTGCGGATACAATAACGCAGGCCCGGGAGGGTCTTGAAAAGCTTTTTTTAGAAGGTCGGACGAGGCGATTTCGGGGCTTTGTATCCTAAGATTTGCAATCCGTTGAGCGACAAGATGTTCTACGCACTGCATCGAGCAAGTATTCAATTGATTATCAATATATTATATTGACAGTAATTAGCAACTACTGAACGAGACTGCTACGAATCTGAAATTACGGCTTGCCCCTGTAGAAATATGGTTTGACTATAGCTATTTAGAGCCGCTGGCAGCTGCGACTTAAACAACAAAATTTATTTGCCCAATCCGGATAAAATATTTATCTTTGCAACGGTGTTTATACCAACCGCCGTTGATTATAAATCAAACCAAAAAATCCCGGCACTCCATTTTCAGCTCGGATTATATTACAGTTCCGACTGCTTTCCAATTGATGAAAAAGTAAACAAGCTATGAAAAGTCTACTACCCCCCCCCGCAAAAAAACGATTCTGATAACATTGCTGCTTACGGCCGCAATATCGCATGCTCAGAATCCGAAAATAGCATGTGAGACACTCGGCGACGACCATACCGGATATGCAGAAGAGAGTCGCACGTTCACTCTCCAATACACCGGTACTCACTACGCGTCTGACATAAAATGGCAACTGTTCGTGAAAAACAATCATGGCGACTACAGTTGTGTGCAGCAGACAGAAAACACATTATCGACCTTTCATGCCGACCCCATATATTTCCAGCCGGACTATCTGATTGAAAACGACGGCTCCATACAGGCATATGTCCGCGCGGAATACAAGCTCGACGGAAATCCTGCCGCATCGGCATCAAACTATGAGATGAAACTTATCACTCTACCTGAGTTCAAGAACTACAATACATGCGAACCGGTGCCGACCCTTGCTCCGACCGTATACACACTTCCCGTATTCGCCGACTTCTCAAATGCATCCTCTGTGGAGATTTCGTATACTGTCGACGGATCTGTCGCAGGAAGCCGCACTTTCGATATTACCGACAACAAGCAGGCTTTCTCAATTCCGGACTATAAGCCATCGTCAGACTATCGTCTGAACTATAAATTGTCAAATACATATGGCTCCACTACAAAGAGCATAGAATTCGAGAGTCCGGCCAATGCCGCACAAATCGTATGCGAAGCTCTTGAAAACGATGAAGTAGCCTACGCCGAGCAGCAGTATGACTTTAAGCTGGAACTCCCGGAAGCCCACAAGGCTACAGATATTTGCTGGACTATCTCTGTACTCGACACCGACGGCAACTATGTAAAAGCTCATGAATCCGACAGCCATAGTCTGACATTCAGGAGTCCGGCGCTGCCGAAAGACCAGCGCTACGACACTTCCGGCAACCATCTGACAGCACGAGTTGATGTCATATTCTCCGACTGTGATATGGAGTGTCAGAAATCATATGAACTGTATATGAACACGCTGCCGGATATTCTGTCAGCCGATTACATATTCAACAGAACATGGGACGAAGACACTGAAGCCTATTACCCGCGTCCGCCTTACAGCGAGAACTACGACATCTCCTTCGAGATCAACTACCTCAATTCATCAAGGCTTGAAGTGACGGCAGAAATTCTCGAATCGCCCTTTGTTCAGACTAAAAAATCATCGATGCCCAAGACTGCCCATATCAGTTTTACCGACAGGATGAACACTCTGGACAACTATTACACCATTGTGGCCTACAACAGCTATGGACAGGCGTCACATACAGTGCTGGTCAAAGCATACAACGACACATCCGCCGAGGTGAATGCGGAAGTCAACAAGACCGTAGCCACTGAAGAAGTCTATACTCCCGACGGACGGCGTACAGACTCCTCCGCAGCCGGAATGACAATACGCCGCTCCACCTTCACCGACGGCAGCAGCAAAAGCAGCAAAGAATGGCACAAACGTTGACAGACTGCCCGACAGGATGACATCTGACAGCTGCAATAATTGCAAATGCCAATAAAAAACATTAACTTTGCAAGCGGAACGGCCATGCCGTTCCGCTTACTTATTTCCAATAGCTTGACCAAATTAGCTTGACCAAATGGCACAGAAACCATCAATACCCAAAGGCACGCGCGATTTCACCGCCGAGGAAATGGCCCGCCGCAACTATATTTTCGATACCATACGCGATGTATTCCGCCTCTACGGCTACCGCCAGATAGAGACTCCGGCCATGGAGAACCTCTCTACCCTGATGGGCAAATACGGCGAGGAAGGCGACAAACTGCTCTTCAAGATTCTCAACTCCGGCGACTTCCTCCGCGGAGTCGACCCCGCTCTGATCGAACAAGGCAACTGCCCGGCTCTGGCCGCGCAGCTCTGTGAGAAAGGCCTCCGCTACGACCTCACTGTGCCGTTCGCACGCTTTGTGGTACAGCACCGCAACGAAATCCAGTTCCCGTTCCGCCGCTTCCAGATTCAGCCGGTATGGCGCGCCGACCGCCCGCAGAAAGGCCGCTACCGCGAGTTCTATCAGTGCGACGCCGATGTAATCGGCTCCGACTCCCTGCTCAATGAAGTGGAACTGCTCCAGATGATCGACGAAGTGTTCGCTCGCCTGGGCATACGCATTGCCATAAAGCTCAACAACCGCAAAGTGCTTGCCGGGATAGCCGAACTTATCGGCGAACCCGACAAACTCATCGACATAACCGTGGCCATCGACAAAATCGAGAAAATCGGCATAGACAAAGTGAATGAGGAACTCGCCGAACGCGGCCTGGCTCCCGAAGCCATCGCCGCCCTACGTCCGATTCTCGAAATCAGCGGCAGCGTAGACGAACGTCTCGCAAGTCTGGCCGGACTCCTTGCCGGCAGCGACACCGGACGCCTCGGCGTGGAAGAACTGCGCTTCGTCACAGCCACCGCAGCCGGACTCGGACTCCGCGCCGAACTCGACCTTGACGTAAGTCTTGCCCGTGGTCTGAACTACTATACCGGCACAATCATCGAAGTGAAGGCGCTCGACGTGGCCATCGGCTCGATTACCGGCGGAGGCCGCTACGACAACCTCACCGGCATATTCGGTCTGCCCGGAGTGTCGGGTGTGGGAATATCGTTCGGCGCCGACCGCATATATGATGTGCTGAACACTCTCGACCTTTACCCCGAATCGACCGTCAGCGGCACCAAGGTGATGTTCACCAACTTCGGAGAAGCCGAAGCCGCAGCATCGCTGAAACTGGTGATGCAGCTCCGCGCCGCCGGAATACCTGCCGAACTCTACCCCGACCAGGCAAAACTGAAGAAACAGTTCTCTTACGCCGATGCCCTCGCCATTCCCTACGTAGCCATCATCGGCGAAAGCGAGCTTGCCCAACAGTGTCTGACACTCAAACACATGGCCTCGGGCGAACAGCAGTCGGTGCCTTTCGATGAAATAGTAAATACCCTGAGCTTATGAAACTGAGAATCCTGCTGGCAGCCCTGCTGCTCTCAACTGTCGGCACGAGCGTCATGGCCCGCACCGAACTGCCTGTGACACAAGTCAACGGCAAAGCCTGCTATTGCTATACCGTAAGCAAAAAACAGACACTCTACAGTGTGGCCGACGAACTCGGTCTGACCCGCGACGAAATTGTCAAATACAATCCTTCGGCCAACGATGGCGTGAAATCCGGTCAGACGCTCTATTTCCCGGTGGATAAATTCCCCGGTCTGGGCGACTCCGACAAGACCGTGGCTATCAGCAAAGACACCTACACGGTGAAGAAAGGCGACTCGTTCTACGGCATATGCTATAAACTTGGTGTGAGCAGCGACGCACTCCTGGCGGCCAACCCATCGGTTGCATCCGGCGTGAAAGTCGGACAGGTGCTTCAGATTCCGTCGGAAGCCCTCAGCCGCCAGACCGAAGAAGAGTCCATGGCCCGTGAAGAGGCTAACGACGGCGACAGAATACTGTCGACAATGCCGGTAAGACCCACAATCGTTCCCATCTCACAAGGCGACAGCATCGACGAGGCTGCAATCGAGAAAACAGCCAACATAGTGGTGATGCTGCCGTTCATGCTCAGCCAGCAGGAACCCGACAAGCATGCCCTCAATGCCACAGACTTCTATAAAGGCATGCTTCTGGCTGCCGATTCGCTCAGCCACAAACGGGGCCAGGTGAACATCTACACCTTCGACACCGAAGGCTCTACCGACCGCGTACGGGCATTCTGCCAGACCGATACCTTCCGCAACGCCGCCGTGGTGATAGCTCCCGACGATCTGGCACAGCTGAACATTATCGGCTCCCATGCGCCGACCGACGACATGTATGTGTTCAATGCCTTTGTCGTACGCGACTCCAGCTATCTGTACAATCCACGTATGCTGCAGAGCTACATCCCCAGCAACGAAATGCTCGACAAGGCCGCCAATGCGGTGAAAACCAATTTCCCCGGTGCCACCCCGGTGATTCTGCACCGCGCAGGCGCACGCGACGACAAGGCCGAGTTCATTGATAAACTCCGCGAAGTATTTGCCGCTACCGACACTCCGGCTCTTACTGTCGAATTCAACGAGGTCCTCACCGCCTCCGACCTGGCAAGGCTGCCCAATGGAGGCGATTACGTGCTGATACCCTCGAGTGGCTCTCTGACTGAATTCAACAAAATCTGCGGCGCTGTGCTTGAAGCCCGCGAAGATGCCATCGGAGGCTCGACATACAATATTTTCGGCTATCCCGACTGGACCAGCTTCCGTGGAGCCAACCGCGAGATGCTTCACCGTCTGGGCGCCACCATCTACACCCGCTTCTACTACGACCCCTTCTCGGAACAAATCAAAAATCTGGAAGCAAGATACAATGCCGAATATGGCGGCAACATGGTTGACGCAGTGCCGTCGCCGGCTGTGCTCGGATTCGATACCGCATGGTTTCTGATTCAGAACCTGCGCAGGGGCGGAAGCGAATACGTGCCTGAATCCGACGCCTACTACGGCGCCCAGTCGAGTTTCCACTTCGTCAAGGCCGACCCTGACGATTCCGGCTCCGGCTACTACAACGACGAGCTTTATATAATCCGCTTCTCTATCGATGGCATTCATACCGACCGTCTGCAATAAGTTCCGCACTGCGCTGGCTGTAATCATTCTGGCCACTGCTGTTCCGGCGGCGACTGCCGAGACGCACTACAAGCCGAGAATTTCCATCGGAGGCCGTGCCGGCATGTCGATGTCGCGGATTTCGTTGTCGCCGTCTGTGAGACAAGGCTGGCTCACCGGCACGGCGGGAAGCCTGACTTTCCGCTACACCGAAGAGAAGCTCTTCGGACTGGTGGCCGAACTGGGCTGGAACCAGCGCGGCTGGAGCGAGAACTTCAGCGACCCCAACGGAGAGCCGAATCCGCTGAGCTACAAGCGAACTCTGACGTATATCAACCTGCCTGTGATGACGCATATCTACTTCGGCACGCGGCGCATGAAGTTTTTCTTCAACGCCGGGCCGGAGGCAAGCTATATGATCAGCAGCAGCATTGCGAGCAACTTCGACTACCACAACCCGACATCATCGCCCCATTGGCCTACGCGCAGCCGCATGACCGAACAACTCGCCATGGAGATAAGCAACCGCTTCGACTACGGTATCACCGCCGGCGCCGGTGGCGAGTTCTATCTGAATCCGCGCAATTCCATAAACATGGAAGTACGCTTCTATTATGGTCTTGGCAATATATTCCCCGCCAAAGTCAGCGACACGTTCAGCGCCTCACGCTGCATGAGTCTTGAAGTGACACTCGGCTACTGGTTCCGCATCAAATAGAGGGCAGACCGTTCCCCAATAAATATCCCCGCCTGCGGCAAGTTCTTAGAACCGCAGGCGGGGATAAGTTTTTACAGAAGTCCGGGAATCAGTTCATGGCGAACATCTGGCCGGAGGCCACCTGCTGGTAAGCATAGAGACCGGCGTCGGAAAGCTCTACTTCGCTGAACGAGCCGTCGGGACGCGGCATAGCCACGTGGGTATCGTCGATGAAAGTGAAGATTGTATGAGTTTCCTCACCTACGGTGTAGCTCCAGCTGCGGTCGGCTTCATTGAAGTCGAGACGCACTACAGAGCCATCGTTTTCCGAGGTGATGGTATAGCCCTTGCCATCGCACTCCACCAGATAGCGGCCTTCCTGGCCTTCTATCACCTTCTTGTCTTTTGCCACAGGGTTGCTGCCGCTCCAGAACTCAATAGAGTTCAGCACCAGCACATCGGCCAGAGCCGACACCTCATATACCGGAAGCACCCAGAAGGCGAAGAACACAAGTTCGTTCACAAATTTGTTGCCCACGGTCTTGTTCCAAGCCAGAAGCTTGTTGGTGAGCGTGAAGCTGCCGATACAGCTGCTGAAGAGCATCGAGCCTCCAAGAAGGCAGACGATTGCCACACTTAAATAAGTTTTCTTCATAATCTTATGTATTAAAAGTAATTGTAGAGCCACGCGCCTACATCGGAATGACGCGTTTGGCATGTTCATAGAAGTCCATTATCTGCCGGACATAGCTGACTGTCTCCGAGCCTCGGGCATAGCCGTAGCGCACCACGTCATCGTTGTAATATTTTTTCTGCATTTTCATCAGCAGGGCATTGGCCACATTATCGTCCCATACCTGCGGATCCATGCCGTATTTCTCTGCAAGTCTTATGGCATCGAGCACGTGTCCCGCACCACAGTTGTATGCCGCTATTACGAATTTCAGCCGCTCCTTGTCGTTTGGCACATAATCGCGGAACTGCCTGTCGAGGTCGGCAAGCAGACGCGTGGCCACCTTGACACTGACATTGGGCGAACCGAGAGTCTTCACGCTCTGTCCGTAGCCGCGTCCGGTACTCGGCATGATCTGCATCAGGCCGCGCGCTCCCACCCACGAACGGGCCGAAGCATTGAAGCGGCTCTCCACATAGCCCTGGGCCGCGAGCATACGCCAGTCCCAGCCTATGCCGGGGGCATACATTTTGAAGAGTCCGTCGTAGTCCGATATGTATCCCTTGTCGAAATTGAAGCGCACCTTCGGAAAGTTCTTGCTCTGCTCGAAGTAGCGTTTGAGCAACTCGGCATTGGCCTGCTGCTGCTCGTCTTCGGCAAACCAGCGGTCGATTTCCGCAGCCAGACGTCCGTTGCCTTTTGCCACGGCCCACGACTGCCGCTGTTCGTCGCTCAGAGGCAGTGATATATCAAGGTCGTGGTAATAAGTTTTATTGAGCATGGCTATGTCGCTGTCCACCACAGTGAGGGGTATTTTGCCATCTGACACCATCTCTATGAGGTCTTCGGTTATCAGGGTGTCGGCATCGATTTCTCGTATGTCAATGCCGCCGCCGAGTTCATCGTTCAGATTCTGCATGCGCCGCAGATACTTGGAGTCTTTTTCGACATAGACGGTTTTGCCCACAAGCTCCGTGACGTCGGTCACCGGAGCGCTGCCTTTCTCCTTTCCCTGAACAAGCACCTGACGGGTATAGTTCTCCGGGCCGCAGGCCTGCACAAGCTCCTTGTAGTGAGCCGTGATGGGCACTTCATAGGCTATCAGGTCGGCCTTTCCCGAGTCTACCAGCTCGATGGCCCTGGCTATCGACTTCACTGCGGTGAGTTTCATCTGCAGGCCTTTTGCCTGGCAGAACTGGCGCGCCAGAGTGTAGTCGTAACCGAGCGAGTCGCCACGATAGATAAAAAACGAAGTCGGGCCGTACAGGGTCACCACCCGGAGAGTGTCATCGGCCGTGATGGCGCTGTCGGGCAGCGTCGCACCGGCAGATGCGCCGCGACCCCTGCAGCCGCAGAACAGCGCTGCGGCCGAAAGAATAAGAAGAGAGAGAAGAATGAGTCTGTCAGGTTTCACTTTGAGGGAGTTGTCAGTATTCGAATGTGCCCTTCTCCGAAATGATTGTAAGGCGGTTGGATGGAGCGGCTTCAACACGGCCCACCACTCTTGACTCGATGCCGAACGAGGCAGCTATGTCGATGACGCGGGCGGCATGTTCCGGACGCAGATAGATTTCCATGCGGTGACCCATGTTGAACACCTTGTACATCTCCGCCCAGTCGGTGCCTGACTCACGCTGGATGAGGTCGAACAGCGGCGGTACGGGGAAGAGGTTGTCCTTTATAACGTGTTTGTCGCTGACGAAGTTCATCACCTTGGTCTGCGCTCCGCCCGAGCAGTGTACCATGCCGTGGATTTCAGGGCGCAGTTCGTCGAGGAGTTTCTTGATTACAGGTGCGTATGTCCTGGTCGGCGACAGCACGAGCTTGCCGGCGTCAAGTGCCACACCTTCCACTTCATCGGTAAGGCGGCGGCTGCCGCTGTATACCAGTTCCGAGGGTACTGCGGCGTCGAAGGTCTCGGGATAGCGTTCGGCCAGATACTTGCTGAACACATCGTGGCGGGCCGAAGTAAGTCCGTTGCTGCCCATGCCGCCGTTGTAGCAGTCTTCGTATGTGGCCTGACCGAAGGATGCAAGGCCTACGATCACATCGCCGGCCTGGATATTGCCGTTGTCGATCACATCGGCGCGGCGCATGCGGCAGGTAACTGTGCTGTCGACAATGATGGTGCGCACGAGGTCGCCGACATCGGCGGTCTCACCGCCGGTGCTGACGGCATTCACGCCCTGACGGCGCAGTTCGGCCAGCAGTTCCTCGGTGCCGTTGATTATGGCCGAGATTACTTCTCCGGGAATGAGCTGTTTGTTGCGTCCGATGGTCGACGACACGAGGATATTGTCGGTCGCTCCGACACACAGCAGGTCATCGATGTTCATTATCAGCGCGTCCTGGGCAATGCCTTTCCATACGCTCAGGTCGCCGGTCTCGCGCCAGTAGGCATATGCGAGCGACGATTTGGTGCCGGCACCGTCGGCATGCATTATGTTGCAGTATTCGGGGTCACCGCCCAGAAGGTCAGGGATGATTTTGCAGAATGCTGTCGGATAAAGACCTTTGTCGACATTCTTGATGGCGGCGTGTACATCTTCTTTCGATGCCGATACGCCTCTGAGATCGTAACGTTTTGAGTTCATATTCATGATTTGTACGGTTTTTCCTGTTTGAATTTCAGACCTGCTATTTTCTTGGGGTCGCCAACGAGCCACACAAGGTCGCCGCTGCGGAATATGAGGTCGGGGTCTGAATCTATGTATTCGCCTTCGCGCTGCACCGCCACCACTATGGCGTCGTAGCTCGAACGTAGTGAACTGCTGCGCGGGGTGGCGCCGGCCAGAGGCGACGACTCATCGAGGAGCACACTGGCGAGCCTTACCTCCCCGTCGGACTGTCCTTCCGGCAGCGACACCTCCACTTCGGGGAGCATGCGCTGCAGCTGTTCGTCGGTGCCTATCACACCGATGACATCGCCGGGATAAAGCCGCTGACGCGCCCCGGGTATGGATATCAGACGCGGGCCGCGCTGTATGCTCACCACATTCACTCCGAAACGGTGGCGGAGGTTGCTGTCGGCCAGGGTCTGGCCGGCGAAGGCGCAGCCGCTGCCCACGGTCATGTAGGCCTGGTGGAGGTCGCTGACCACCTGGTTGTTCCGACCGCTGCGACGGAGTTCACGCTCGTTGAGGTTGTCGATAAACTTGGTCTCCATCCTCGACATCTGCCCGCGGAGCCGTTTGCTGAAGTAGAGGGCGGCCAGAAGCAGTATCGCCACGGCCACGTATATTCCTGTCCAGGCGGAATACGCCCGGCTGAGTACCTGTATTACAAATATAAAGGCAATAATCCAGCGGAACACGAGTATCACTATGCAGGGTATGCGTGCGCCCGGAGTCGAGGCTATCGAGTCGGACGACGGGGGCGACACCAGGGCAAGCAGGAACGGAGCCATGCAGCAGAGCGTCACAGCCGCACCCAGCATTCGGCTCCAGTCAGGGAAGAGGCTGTCGAGCCAGGGTGCAAGATAAGTCTTCGAGGCCAGCATTATGGCTGTAAGTATGATGGAGTAGATTATTGTGGTTCCGGCAAAGCGGCGTATGACTTTACCCCATTTGTGGCCGGAGGCGGCATCTTTCGATGCTTCGTTCTGATAGCGGTCGATGAGGAAGCGCAGGCGTGCAGGCAAATGACGCTCGATGGCATTGTAGACCGGCACTGCCATTTTTATAAAATATGGTGTGGTGAACGTGGTGATTACCGACACGGCCACCACTATCGGATAGAGTGTCGGCACAAGTACGCCGAGACTCATGCCGAGGGTGGCGATGATGAAGGCGAACTCGCCTATCTGTGTCAGTGAGAAACCCGACTCTATGGCCACTTTCAGGGTCTGGCCGGTGACAAGCATGCCGAAGGTGCCGAAGATTATCATGCCCGTAATCACCACTGCTGACAGTATGAGTATCGGCAGCCAGTATTCCACCAGAATTGCCGGCTGCACCATCATGCCCACCGATATGAAGAACACCGAGCCGAAAAGGTCTTTGACCGGAGTCACCACATGCTCTATGCGTTCGGCATAGCTTGTGCCGGCAAGTATCGAGCCCATCACAAACGAGCCAAGAGCCAGCGAGAAGCCGCAGTATACCGAAAATACCGACATGCCAAGACACAATCCCATGCTTATCACCAGCAGGGTCTCGCTGTTGAGGAAGCGGCGGAAGGCATTCAGCATGCTTGGCAGCACATACACTCCGACGATGAACCACATCACCAGAAAGAACACCAGCTTGCCTACACTGAGCAGCAGCTGGCTGCCTTCGACACTGTTGTTGATGGCTATCGACGAGAGTATCACCATCATGACCACCGCAAACAGGTCCTCGACTATAAGCACAGCCAGTACCATGGAGGCGAATTTGCGCTGCCGCAGCCCCAGGTCGGTGAAGGCTTTGATGATGATTGTGGTGGACGACATGGAGAGCATGCCGCCGAGAAAGAGGCTGTTGATGGTGTTGAATCCGAGTATATGGCCAATGGCGAAGCCAGCAAGCATCATGCCTACAACGATAATCAGCGCAGTCACAACAGCGCTTCCACCGCTGTTGAGCAGTTTTTTGAAACTGAATTCGAGTCCGAGGCTGAACAGAAGCACCACTATACCGATTTCGGCCCAGAAGTCGATGTTCGCTTCGGTGGTGACCGACGGCAGGTACTCGAAATGCGGACTGGCCAGAAAGCCGGCCACGATATAGCCGAGCACCACCGGCTGCCTGATCCATTTGAACAATACGGTCACGAACGCGCCCAGAAGCAGTATGAACGCCAGGTCTGTTATGAGTCCTTCTATTTCCAATTTCGGTTCTGTTGTTTCTTTATGGCTTCCCGGTTGCGGGAAGCGGAATTCAGATACTCAGCTGGTTGGCCAGAGTGATGGCCTGCGTGGGCTGCTGACGGCTGAGTTCGTCGAACAGCTTGATATAGTCGATGCTCTTATGGGCGAGAATCACCAGATTGAGCGATGTGGTGCCGGCCTCGTAGTTGTACTCCACATAGAAATTGCTCAGATGTATGTGATGGTTGTGAAGCACTTTGCGGTAGCCGCTTATATCGTGCAGTATCACGCTCAGACGCATGCGGATTATGCGCGACTCGCCTCCTGCGCTCATGCGGTGCTCTATGCTTTCGAGCTGCACGAGTATAAAGAGAATCAGCACCGTGGCTACAATCGAGAGCCAATAAAGACCCACTCCGACGGCCATGCCTATCGTCGCCACCATCCATATGCCGGCTGCGGTGGTAAGTCCGCGCACCGACCCTTTCATCTGTATGATGGCACCGGCGCCAAGAAAGCCTATGCCGGTGACTACCTGGGCCGCTATTCTGCCGGGGTCGCCGTTTTTAAGCCCCATATATTCCTGAGGGACATAGATGCTCAGTATCATGGCCAGCGTGGCGCCCATGGCTATGAGCGAGAAGGTGCGCACACCGGCACTCTGCCCCTTGCGTTTGCGCTCGAATCCGACAACGGCTCCGAGCACCATGCTGAGCAACAGCTTGCAGATGCTGCCCGCTGTGGTCACTTCTATGCCGTTTACGGCTTCGTATAAGTCTTGCCAGAATGTCATTGGTGTCGTCTGCTGATTGTATTCGGCGCGGAGCTTTCAGCCCCGCGCCCCGGTTATTTCAGATTCACTGTAGTCTTGCCCACGCGGTAGCCATCGGTAAATATCTCTACCGTATATGCACCGCCGGTGAGAGTGTTGTTCGCGCAGTCGTAGTAGATGGTCACCGGCACATCGTCGCCGCCATATTCTATTGTACGCTTGGCTGTATAAGGCACAGAGCCGCCTTCGAAGCTGAAGTTGCCGCCGCCGCCGAGGAGGTCGGCGCTCGGTGTGGTGATGCGTACGTAGAAGGTCTTCTCGCCTACCGAAGCCGAAACGTTCTTAAGCACGGTGAAGTTTACTGCAAACTGCTTGGCTTTCTTTACGTTTTTCTCGTTTTTTCCTTTTTTGTTGAGAGGCTGCAGCGACAGACCGTTGACGTTGAGTTTCGATGCCCGCTCCATGTCCTGACTGAGCTGACGGTTGCGTTCGGCTGTCGATGACACCTGCGACTGAAGCTGCTGGTTCTGGTCCTTGATTTGCGCGTTCTCTTCGCGCAGTGCCTGGTTTTCTTTGTTCAGTCGGTCGATTTCTTCCACATAGTGCTTGAGCAGGCCGCGGAGAGTGTCGATTTCTTTTTTCAGTTTGGAGATTTCGGCCGCCGACTTGTTTTTGCTGTCCTTAAGTTCACGCTGCAGACGCTCGACTTCCATACGCGCGGTGTTGTATTTTTCTTCGAGAGCGAGCTTGAGCGAGTCGTTGGTAATGCGCATGCGCTGCGATTCAAATTCACCAAATTCGCGGTTAAGACTCTCGTACTCAAACTGCAGAGCCTGCTGTTCGAGAGCGAGTTCGGCTTCTTCTTTAGCCTTGAGGGCTTCCTCGGCCTGCCGTCTTGAATCGGACGAATTTTTCAACAGCAGCAGGATTCCGACAGCAACCACGACAATTCCTATGCCAATCAGCACCCAGAACCACGAGCTTTGGGTAAACCGACGCACAGGCTTGTCGTCGTGCATCATAGTGTCGGTTTCCGGTTTATCAGCCGCAGGGCGGCGGTAAGGGGTATTATCCATATGTAAAAACAGATTGATTTTGCCTTGATGAGTTTGAATATGCAAATTTACTAATTATTTATGAGCGGACAAAGGAGGCGTCGAACCTAATTTTTACTTTTTTTGATAATATTTTTCCAAGAAATACCGATATACGGAAAAAAAGAACTATATTTGCAGTCTAAAATACTACACAAACATCCGTATAATTTATCTAACTTTTTAATTCTTAAGACAATGGCATATGTAATTACCGACAGCTGCGTAGCTTGCGGCACCTGTCTTCCCGTTTGCCCTGTTGAGGCTATCTCCGAAGGTGACATCTATCACATCGATCCCGATACCTGCATCGAATGCGGCAGCTGTGCCGAAGTGTGCCCCAGCGGCGCTATCGAACCGGGCGCATAAGCAGGATTTCTGCTCAAAACATAACAGGCTGTGTCTCGACAAAGAGACACAGCCTGTTGTGTTTTGCAACGGTATGTTATATGACCTTGAATGTTCGGCGGGCTATCAGACTCTCGCCGTACCATATCTCATATCGGTAGGTGCCGGGCGTCCATCTCGGTTCGGCATAGCCGAAGCCGACAAGCTCGAAACTGTGGCCGCCGCCTTTCTCTACCGGACGTTCCATCCTGAAGGCATAGTCGCCGTTGCCGAGCGGACCGTTGGGACCCGTCACCCTGACACTGAACGTGCGCATGCCCGTGACCAGACCGTAATAGTCGACTTTCGCCTGAAGATAACGCAGGTCCGATGCCCGCAATGCAGTCCCGTAGCCCGACTGCGGCTGGCGTGTGCCGCGGATATTGCGGAAGGTGATATCGGTGACAAGCAGCGGCATGACTGATGATGCCTGCGCTCCCACGGCGTCGAGCATATGCTCGGCTTCGAAACGGCTGCGGTTCACTGCCGCAAGTTCTCTCTGCAGATGGTCGATGGTCTGCTCTTTCTGCCTCAATGCTCCGGATATGGAGTCGGCACGCTGGCGCAGCTCCCTGTTGTCGGCGATTGTCCGCTCCTGCTGTTCCAGCTGGTGCATGAATGCGTACACTCCGAAGCCTACGGCGAGCAGCAACAGTATGATCACAAGCCAATAGCCCCAGACCGGACGTCGCCGTACAGGCGTCTGAACCGACGGCACTCCCGCAGGAGTGCCGTCAGGTTTTTCAAGCTGTCCGTCCGGACTTATGCGTCCGTAGCGGGTGATGGTATTGTCGGGATTCACCGAATAGATGACTCCATCCTGCGATATGCTGATTTTTTTCAATGTCAATGTCTTATCAGAGTTCAGCCGCTTCCACTTCCGCTTCCTCAACTGCGACAGTTGGCTTCACGTTGGGTTCCTCAAGACCGAGACCCTTCTTGCGGTCAACCACCTTGAGGACAAGACCGAGAACCAGAGCGGCCACACCCAGACAAGCCAGCATCACCAGCGGAGCGGTGTAGTTGTAGCTTACCGAAGCCACTTCCTCTGTCATCGTACCGTTGGCCAGAGCCTCGGCAATCTGCGGGTTGCTGCTGTCGAGCACCTTGCCTATAAGCATGGGGAAGAGCCACAGACCGATGTTCTGAATCCAGAATATCAGGGCGTATGCCGAACCGATAATCTTGGCATCGACAAGTTTGGGCACACTCGGCCAGAGCGATGCCGGAACCAGAGAGAACGAGGCACCGAGTACCAGAATGGTCAGATACGCGAGCACTACGCCACCTATCGGCGAACCCTTGAACATGGGCAGCACGAAGGCGAATGTCAGGTGGCAGGCAATCAGCAGCAGGGCGCCGAGCACCAGCATCGACGCGGCCTTGCCCTTATAGTCGACATACTTGCCGAGTATGGGGGTGATGCCTACGGCCAGCAGCGGGAACACGGCGAAGATGGCCGATGCGCTTTGGCGCATGTAGCCCATCCAGCAATATGTCACAAGTGCGGCTATGGCTATGACCAGACAGCTGAGGCGGACCGCTTTGCGCGATGCGAAGTTGCTCGCGAACGAACCGGCGGCCACCACAATCATGATCACGTACTGCCATACGGTCACTGCGTCGCTCGCCCAGAAAGAATCGGCGGCCACATCGGTGAAGGCAAGGTTGCACTGAAGCATGTTGACAGCGTATTTCTGGAAGGGGAATATGGCCGAATAGTAGAGTACGCACAGCAGTGCCACAAGCCAGAAGCCCATGCTGCCGAGAATCTTGCCGAGATCGCTCAGACGGAAGGGGTCGTCTTTTTCTTCTTCGGCATGGGTCTGGCTGTCGAGTTTGCGGTCCATGAAGAAGTATACCACAAACATTATCAGGGCAATCATCAGCAGCACGACGCCGAAGGCCACCGAACGGCTCACGCTTATGTCGCCGCCGAGTTCGGCGAACATCGGCGAGAATATCATACAGGTGGCCACACCCAGACGGGCCAGAGCCATCTCCGAACCCATGGCCAGAGCCATCTCGCGGCCCTTGAACCACTTTACGATGCCACGGCTCACGGTAATGCCGGCCATCTCGACACCGCAGCCGAATATCATGAAGCCCACCGCAGAGAATTTGGCCGAGGCAGGCATGCCTTTGTAGAACGGCGATATGCCCAGTTCGTCGAACACCGGTATGTAGTTGAGGTGCTCGGTGAACCATACATCCAGGCTGCTGCCGAGGAAGGCGTCGGTAAGGGCGTACCAGTTGATTGTGGCGCCTATCAGCATCACGGCACCCGAAAGGAGGGCTGTGAAGCGCACACCCATCTTGTCGAGGATGATGCCGGCGAATATCAGAAAGAAGATGAATACATTCAGGAATGTTTCCGAACCCTGCATTGTGCCGAAGGCTGTGGAGTCCCAGCCACGGGTACTCTGCAGGAGGTCTTTGATTGGCGAGAGTATATCCATGAAGATATACGAGCAGAACATGGCCAGCGCCAGCAGGCCAAGCGCGGTCCAGCGTGCCCACGCATGCTCGTTGAGGGCTGCCGGGGCGGCTGTCGGAGATGTTTTTACTTGTTCCATTTCTTGCTTATATGGGTTTATTTATGATTTATCGGATGATACGTGAGTGCAAATTTACGGAAAATCGTTAACTTTGAAAACTTTTTCCAAAAAGTTTACTTCGATGAAAGCAAATAAATCCGCAAAAAATTCCGCTGCCCGGTCATCAGGCACCGATTTCTACTCTTTTTGGGAGCGTCCGTTCACCTTCGACCGGGTGGTGCGGATTCTCATAATCACCGCCCTGGCCATAGCTGCGGTGGTGCTTGTCAACACTCTGCGGTCGGTGCTGTTGCCCTTTCTTGTGGCCTGGCTGATTGCATACATCCTTGAGCCCTTTGTCCAGTACAACCGCCGGCTGCTCGGCGTCAGAAACCGGATTCTGCCTATTTTCGTCACTCTTTTCGAATCGTTGCTTCTGCTGTCGCTGGCCTGCATCATTTTCGTGCCGTCGATTATAGAAGAGATGCACCAGGTGGCCGGACTGATACGGCAATACGCCAGCAACGGCTCCCAGGTGTCGTTCATCCCTCAGGAATTTCACGATTTCCTGCGGCGCAACATCGACTTCCGGCAAATCAGCGACAGCCTTACACGGCAGGACATACAGTCGCTTATCGACATGGCCGGAGGATTCATCTCCGGAGGACTGAGCGTGGTTCTGGGTGTATTCAACTGGTTTATAGTGGTGCTGTATGTGGTTTTCATAATGCTCGACTACGAGAAACTGCTTCGCGGCTTCCGGCATGTGATACCTCCGAAATACCGCAAGGCGACCTCTGCCATCGGCAACGATGTGAAGAGTTCCATGAACCACTACTTCCGCGGCCAGGCTCTGGTGGCCTCCTGCGTGGGCGTTCTTTTCTGCATCGGCTTCTCCGTCATCGGCATGCCTCTGGCCGTGGTGCTGGGGCTGTTTATCGGTCTGCTCAACATGGTGCCTTATCTGCAGCTGGTATCGCTTGTACCGACTACACTTCTCTGTCTGGTGGTGTCGGTGGATTCCGGTGTTGACTTCTGGCCGTTCTGGTGGAAGTGCATGCTGGTTTACATTATAGTGCAGTGCATTCAGGACTTCTTCCTCACGCCTCGCATCATGGGCAAGGCCATGGGGCTGAATCCGGCCATCATACTGCTTTCGCTCTCTGTCTGGGGCACACTGCTGGGATTTATCGGCCTGATTATCGCCTTGCCGCTCACCACCCTGCTCCTTGCATACTATAACCGTTACATAATAAACCGCAACGACGGCGAGACTCCGCAGCAGAAGCGCCGCGACGAAGCCGCCGTCGAAGATATCGAAAGGGAATTTTAGGCTCCTGTCAATCAGAGCCTGGTCAATTACTGGAAAAATTCAATGCCGCTGACCTCGGTGGAGCATTCACCCAGATTTCCGTTGGTCTGAAGCACACCGGTCACCACCTTGATGAAGTCGACCGACGGCAGCGACACCGGCTTGCCCGCGGCATCGACAGCCGACGAAATGTCGAGCTTCGAGCCATCATCGCTGTCGGGCCATGAATCGGCATAGCCCTTGAGATTTATCAGACGGTAAAGCCCGCTTGAAGCCTCAAGGTAACCGTTGTCAGGCAGGCGGCGTCCGCTGAAGGTCTGGTCGCCGTCGCCCACCCATTCGGCGAAGAAGTTCTGGCTGTGGTACGCCGACACACGGTTGATATAGCCCTCGCTGCCGTCCGAGGCTGTCCAGCGGATATAGGTCCGGTCGTCGGCATCCGGTGCGGGGCGATGATAGGTCACCTTATAATCCGGCACGCTTTCATCGTAAGTCTCGCCCTTGAGTTCATACCATGTGTCGTCGGGCAGACCGTTTTTATTTTCGTCACGCATCACGTACACTATGCCGGGCTCGCTGTTGCCGACATGGCGGCCGGCGGCATCCGTTGCCGAGAAGTACGCGTTGCCTCTGATTCTGAAATCCGGACCGTCGACATTTTCAAGCGGACGGCTCAGACGCAGCGTGATACTTCCGCCCCATGCGCCGAGACTTACCATATAGCCGTTGTGCAGCATCCGGTCGGCTTTGGCAGCCATGGCAGCCGCATTGTCTCCGGCTTCGTACTCCGGAATCTCGTTGACAAACTGTCCGGGAGCCGGCAGATATTCCGTCACCTGGAAATCGATTGCATCCGGCTGAGGCTCGGGGCCTTCATTGTCGCCGCACGCGGCAAGCGCCAGTGCCGCCACTGCAGCGCAGGCCGGCAGGTAGTTATTGAGGTATGTTTTCATGCAAGTTCACATATTAAAGTAGCGGATGTGGAATCGAGGACTCTCACCTTCACCAGATCGCCTACCTTGTATGAGCCACGCGGCAGCACACAGGTTTTGTTCTGGGAAGTCCGGCCTACAAACTGCTCGGTGCTCCGCTTGGACACACCTTCGACGAGCACCTCGAACTCCTTGCCTATGTCGCGGCGGTTCGACTCCGCGCTCAACTGGTTCTGAAGCTCAATCATGCGGTTGAGCCGTGCTATTTTGACATCTTCAGGCACGTTGTCGGGCATGGTGCGTGCGGCCAGTGTGCCGGGACGCTCGGAGTATTTGAACATGAACGAAGAGTCGAAGCCTACCTCACGCATCAGCGACAGGGTCTCCTCGAAATCTGCCTCGCTCTCATTGTGGAAACCGGTGAAGAGGTCGCTGCTGATTCCACAGTCTGGAATCATCCGGCGGATGGCGGCAATGCGGTCGAGATACCACTCGCGGGTGTATTTGCGGTTCATTGCCTTTAGCACCGAGTTGCTGCCGCTCTGCACCGGCAGATGTATGTGGCGGCAGAGATTCGGATGCGACGCTATGACGGCGATGGTTTCGTCCGACATATCCTTGGGATGCGAGGTGGTGAAACGCACACGCATGTCGGGAGCCGACTCGGCCACCATGCCGAGCAGTTCGGGAAAGCCGATTTCATGGCCGTCGTCACCGGTATAGCGGTAGGAGTTGACGTTCTGTCCCAGAAGTGTCACCTCTTTATAGCCGCGCTCCCTCAGGTCGGCCACCTCGCGGAGGATGCTGTCGGCAGGACGCGAACGCTCACGTCCACGGGTATATGGCACGATGCAGTACGAGCAGAAGTTGTTGCAGCCGCGCATAATGCTCACAAAGCCGCTCACCTTTCCAGGGCCGATGCGGGTCGGCACTACCTCGCGGTAAGTCTCGGTGGTGGAAAGTTCCACATTTATAGCCTTTTTGCCGCTTTCGGCGGCGGCAAAAAGTGCGGGCAGGTCGAGATAGGCATCCGGGCCGGCCACGACATCCACTCCGTATTCATCGAGAAGTGTATCGCGTACGCGCTCGGCCATGCAGCCGATGACGCCTATGATCAGACGCCGGCGCGCGTTCTTGCGCCTCAACGACCCAAGATACTGCAGGCGACTTACAATTTTCTGCTCTGCATTGTCGCGTATCGAGCAAGTATTCAGCAGAATGGCATCAGCCAGCGCAATATCGTCGGTAAGTTCATAATCAGCCATGCCAAGCACTGCGGCCACGACTTCCGAATCGGCCACGTTCATCTGGCAGCCATATGTTTCAATATATAGTCTCTTCATTTTTTCAATATGCGTGTGCGAGAAAAAGCACAAAAAGTTTTGCTCTGTGCGGTTTATTCCGTACATTTGTGCAAAATTACAGAAAATTTCAGAAACAAGCAGACTGTGGACGCAAAAGATTTGATAGAAACGCTGACAACCATAGGCATTTTCGCCATTTCCGTCGCTATCGGACTCTTCAACGAAGCCCGTAAGAAACGGAAGCGTGCTTCAATGTCTGTAAGTGCCAGCATTCCTGGGCGCCAGGAGGCAGCGGAATCAGTCGCCCAAACCCGCGTCAAGAAGCCCGGAGCCGAGAACAGTCTCCGCCATGCCCAAAAGCCTCAGCCACGAAGCTATTCGTTCACGGCTGCCGAGGAAGGCGGTTCGGCTCTTGCGTCCGACGACCGCACGCCCCGGGCTGCGGACACTGCCGTGAAAACGGCAGCCGGCGACAGCCGCCCGAACGAGATGCTGCGCACACTGATACTCGGCGAGATTCTCGCCAATCCGAAATTCAGGCAATAAAACCTTAAACTATATAATAATTTTCATTCTGACAGTTTAGCTATGGCATTCAACTACATCAGCGCTGCGGAAGCAGCCGAAATGATCCACGATGGCATGACCATCGGTATGTCGGGCTTCACAGCTCCAGGCACACCCAAAGCCATCTCCGAAGAAATCGCTAAGAAAGCCGAACGCGAACATGAAGCCGGACGCCCCTTTAAAATCAACCTCTTCACAGGTGCGTCGACCTCCGACCATGTCGACGGCGTGCTATCGCGCGCCAACGCCATCAACATGCGCGCACCATACCAGAACGTACCCGACCTGCGTAAGAGAATCAACGCGCATGACTGCCACTACAACGACCGCCACCTCTCGGAAATGTCACAGGAAATGCGCTACGGATTCTATGGCGACATAGACTTCGCCATAATCGAAGCAGCCGACATCAACGACAAAGGCGAAATCATACTCGGCACCGGCGTGGGAAATATCCCCACCTACGCCCACATGGCCAAGAAAATATTCATAGAGCTCAACGAAGAACTTCCTTCAGCTCTCCACGGCATGCACGACGTGATTATGCTCCAGGATCCTCCCCGTCGTCCCGCCATACCTATCTACGCGCCCAACGACCGCATCGGCTCGCCTGTGCTCAAAGTCGACCCCGCCAAGGTTGTCGGCATTGTGCGCACCAAATCGCTCGACGGTGTAAGCGCCTTCACCGCTCCCGATGAAGTATCCAAGCAGATCGGCGCCAATGTGGTCCGCTTCCTCGTGGGCGAATACACTGCCGGACGTCTGCCCAAAGAGTTCCTGCCCCTGCAGTCGGGCGTAGGCAATGTGGCCAACGCCGTGCTCTATGACCTCGGCGAAAGCACCGAGCTGCCCAACTTCATGATGTACACCGAAGTTATCCAGGACGCTGTGCTCGAACTGATGCGCAAAGGCAAATGTACGTTCGCCTCGACCTGCTCGATGACCTTCTCGGACGATACCGAACGCAAGCTCTTCCCCGACCTCGACTTCTTCCGCGACAAGATTCTGATGCGTCCCGCCGAACTGTCGAACAACCCTGAAGTAATCCGCCGTCTCGGTGTCATCGCCATGAACACCGCCCTCGAAGCCGACATCTTCGGAGCCGTGAACTCCACTCACGTACTCGGCACACGCATGATGAACGGCATCGGCGGCTCGGGCGACTTCACTCGCAACGCCTACATTTCGATTTTCAGCTGCCCCTCTGTATCGAAGGGCGGTCTGATAAGCAACATCGTTCCGATGGTGGCTCACGTCGACCACAGCGAACACTCTGTCGATGTAATCGTCACCGACCAGGGTATCGCCGACCTGCGCCGCAAGGATCCGGTGGAACGCGCCTACGAAATCATCAACAACTGCGCGCATCCCATGTACCGTCCGCTCCTGCTCGACTATCTCAAGCTGGGCAAAGGCGGCCAGACTCCCCACGTACTCAACGCCGCGTTCGCATTCCACAATGCGTTCAACGCCACCGGCGACATGAGAAACGCCGACTTCTCGCTCTACGTATAAGCGCCCATCAATAGTATAAAGCAACCCCGGAAGTATCCAACGTGGAACTTCCGGGGTTGCTTTATATTCTGTCTGCCGACCTCGGCGCGAGGCCGGCAGACGTCGGATCATAATTTCACTATACGGGCCACTGCCGAAGTGCCGTCGCGGCGCGTCAGGCGCACCACATACACACCGGCGGCAAGCGACGATACATTCACCGGAACGCCACTGCGCAGACCGGTCATCACCACGACTCTGGCACCGCGCGCATCGGTAAACGACAGCGTGTCGCCTGTGTCGAAACTGCCGTCGACATACAGACGGTCGGCCACCGGTACCGGATAGACGCGGAGACGGTCTTCGACAGCCTCGGACACACCCGAGCCCTGCGATATGAATCTTGCCTCTATCGTGCAGGGACCGTCAACCGTATGGCGCAACTGCGGTTCGGCACTCACCACCTCACCGTCGCGATACCATCCGGCAAACTGATAGCAGTCCGCCGGTTCGGCAAGCAGCTCAAGCACTGTTCCGTGGCTGTAGATGCCCGAAGCGGCTCCGCTGACATGGCCGTATTCCGCATCGAATGTGATGTCCACATTGTAGCGGCGCAGCACGAACGATGCCGTCAGAGTAGCATCGCGGAGTACCGTATAATCAAGCGATTCATCACGTGACAGCTCGACACCGTCCTCCATCCACGCGGCAAAGTCATAGCCTTCGGCCGCCGTAGCCTTGAATGTCAACTGCTCTCCAAAATCATATCGCGCTCCGGAGGGAGACACTTCTCCGCCCTCGGCAGGTGTCACTTCTACGGATATATCCACCTTGCCGTCGGCGAGCTGGTTCCACGCGGCGGTTCCGGCTGTCGAGCCCGTGAAGCCCTCACTGTCGCTTATTCCGGCGCAATCTACGCGCAAGCTGTAGTAGCCGCTCTGCGAGGTGAGACTGCCGAAAATCAGGTCATACGATATGTTTGAGTCTGTCCAGTCGGAACTGCGGGCAATTTTCAGACCGCTGCAGTCGACGACCTTGCCCTGACAACGCAGCGCCACATCGGCAGCCGTGAATGTAGTTTCGTCAATAGCCTTGTTGA